>DATFAH010000001.1:0-6099 GCA_035254805.1 Caryophanales bacterium
TAGCTGATCAAGCTCTTTGCTAAGGGTTAATGTTTGTTTACTGCCAAACCCTGTATTGGTTGCAGATAATATCATTTCTTTACGTTTTAATTCAATTTGAGAAACAAGGAAATCCTGCTCTTTTAAGGCTTCCATTCAAAGTCCCCCCTTATTCTTTATACATATATTACCACCATTTATACTGTTAGGACAAGGAAATGATAGAAAACAAATGGAAAAACAAATCGCAAAATCTCCTATATTTCTACTTTTTTCACAATAATATTCATTTTTTGTCGGAATTTCCCCGGAAATTTTTCTAAAAATAATCAGATTTAGGTGAGTTGTTTTTAATTTTATAACCTTTTATAAGGAAATTTTATAAAATTGTCACATTAAAGTCTTTACGAATTTAAAAAAGTAGTGCAAACTGATATTTAAATAGAATACATAATTGGTATAAGTTGTTAGGTAAAGGAGAGGGACTAATTGAAAAAAGCAGAAGTAGGAAATATCATTGAGTTCCGAGAGGGATTGCAAGGGGTTGTAGAAAAAGTGAATGAAAATTCTGTCATAGTCGACCTAACTTATATGGATAATTACCGTGATCTAGAACTAGAACAACGAACTGTTGTTAATCATAAAAACTATAAAATTATTAAAGAAAGCGCTTTTAATAAATAATTACCAAACTAAGCGGCCAAACGGCTGCTTTTCACATTTTTAGGATGAAATCAAAAAAATCTTAATTTTCCCACTCCTAAAAATACAGTTATGTGATATGCCCCATCAAAAAAATGATGAGGCATGGATCTTTAAGATGGGCTTACACTTTGTTATTGTTTTCCAAATTCTTTGAAAGCTCTTTAATTGATTTTATTTTCCCGTGCGGGTTTTGATCCTGTTTTCTTACAGTCCATTCCCGCTCCTGCTCGCTTTTAGATTTACTCATAGAACTTTTCCTCCTTTCCGTACTTTAGCTTTTTCAAATTTTGAATATCCTAGTATAATTTATATGGTCAATTGAAATATTATTTTTTAATGGATAGATAAGGAGCACGAATAAGAATGAAAAATAGAGCTGTCGATTTACGACTTCTCATTGGTTTAGTGATTGCCCACCTTCTTTTGTTTTTTAGTTTCCATGATAAATCTGTTTTTTGGTACCTCTATTCAGGATCAATCCTTTTTTTAATTGCCTATGGAATGTTCCAAGAAGATGTTGCAGATGAGGCACCCTTTTTCACTTACATTTCAGTTGGTGCGTTAACAGGTTTTATTTTGTTTGGATTCATTTGGCTAGGAAACCAAGCCATTGTTACATTTGATATTCCTTTTGAAAGAAATATCAAGCAACTTTACCGGTGGTTTGCCCCGTCGGTTTTTTGGGAATACCTTGCACTTGTTTTAGTTGCAGCTCCAGGAGAAGAGCTTTTTTGGAGAGGTTTTATCCTTAACAGGCTTTTGAGGTATTTCAATCCGATTGTCAGTATTTTTGTTGGAGCTTTCCTTTATGCTTCAGTTATGTTTTACTCGGGTGAATTTATTTTAGTTTTAGTCACCTTCATTTGCGGACTTTTTTGGGGCGCACTATACCTTTGGAAAAAAAGTATGCCGCTCGTTATTGTTTCCCATTTAATTTTTGACATTATGCTGTTTATTGTAATACCTTTTTATTAGGAAACCTATGTAGTCTAAAGAGCATCTGTTAACCAACAGATGCTCTTTATTTCATTCTGATTTTTGATAAAGGTTTCATCCATAGCAGAACCAAGAAAATTAAACTCACATATCCAAACGATGGATATAAATAGGAAAGAAGTCTACCATAATCAATTAAGCTGAGGAAATATGAAATGACAAATATACCAGAAACAGAAATAATCGAGGGAATTTCAATATATTGCTTTAACTGACGATCTAGTCCATAAACATCTCCTATGACAGAAGAAAATATTTCCCCATAAATAACCAAAACAAATACCCAATGAAAGCTTGATGCTAAATTCTTCATTATGACCGCCATTGGAATTTGATACTTTTCGAAATCCGGCAACATAATTAATGTAAAATGACCTGCTAATAATATAATCGTTAAAAGGATTCCCCCAATAATTCCTCCCCATTTCACCGTCCAATCATCATCAATTTCCGTTGCAATTGGAACTAGCACAGCTTGGGCAAGAGCCAAATTTAAAGCTGAATAGGTAAAAGGAGCGGCAACGGCTTTCCATCCATCATCTGCATGTGGTATATATAAGAGCTGATTTAAAAAATGCGGCATACTTACAGATAGTATCATTAGTATTAAACTAAATGAAATCATCAATGGTACGACAATCGTATTCACAGCAAAAAGCCCTTTTGTTCCAACTACCATGACAAGAATCGATAAGAATATCGTTAAAAAAATACCTAAATTTTTCGGTAACCCTAACTGTTCCTCAAAAACCGCACCAGCGCCTGAAAGCATGACAGCACTTACTCCCAAAAGCATAACTAACATAAACAGATTGATTCCCATTCCAAACCATTTTCCAAATAAAAACTCATTAAACTCTTGATAGGATTTTGCACCTATTTGTACAGATATTCTCATTAATTTCGAGCCAATCATAACTAGGAGGTAGCCGCTCATAAGGATGCTGATCAGACCAAAGAAGCCAAATCGCGAAAAAAATTCAACAATTTCCTTTCCGGTAGCAAACCCAGCTCCTACTACTGTTCCTACATAAACTGCTGCAACTTGAAATGCTGCTGACCAATTTTTTTTCACTTTATCCCTCCTCGATTCAATATATGTTCAATGGGACAAACAATGACGGGCATTTTCGATAAGCATGGGAAAAATTTCTATAGGCAAAAATCTTGAAAGTCAAAATAGGTCAGAGTATACTATAGGCATAAGATCAAATATAGTCAAAGTCAATAGACTATTAGGGGGTTTTTATTTATGTATTGTCAAATGTGTAAACAAAATCCTGCAAACATACAGCTAAATGTCATGATTAATGGGCATCGGAAAGAAATGAAACTTTGCCATGAATGTTATACAAAAGAGAAAAAATCCTTGGCTGCAGGGACGAACCCTACATTTGGAGGGTATTCAAGTTTCCCATTTGAAGAATTATTTTTCGGAAAAAATGCTGCCATAGAACAAAACAAACCATTTCCCCAACCAAATAAAGGAAACGGTTTTATTGATCAATATGGCCGGAATTTAACCAATATGGCAAAAGCAGGGCTAATTGATCCTGTCATTGGCCGTGATGATGAAATCAAGCGTGTGATAGAAATCCTAAATCGCCGGAACAAAAACAATCCAGTATTAATTGGGGAGCCTGGTGTTGGTAAAACAGCCATTGCCGAAGGATTGGCATTAAATATTGCGGGTGGTAATGTCCCAACGAAATTACAAAATAAAGAGGTATTTTTGTTAGATGTGGCATCACTTGTTTCGAATACTGGAGTTCGTGGTCAATTTGAGGAAAGAATGAAACAATTGATTTTAGAGCTTAAGAAGCGGAAAAATATCATCCTTTTCATCGATGAAATTCACCTATTAGTAGGAGCCGGTTCAGCGGAAGGGTCCATGGATGCCGGTAATATCTTAAAACCCGCGCTCGCACGTGGTGAATTGCAATTAGTTGGAGCAACCACTTTAAAGGAATATCGCCAAATCGAAAAAGATTCAGCCTTAGAACGTCGTTTCCAGCCCGTACATGTTCTTGAGCCAACCTCAGAGGCAGCCATTGAAATTCTTAAAGGGATTCAGTCAAAATATGAGGATTATCATGAAGTAAAATATTCAGTAGAAGCGATAAAAGCATGTGTTCAATTATCACAACGCTATCTACAAGATCGTTTCTTACCAGATAAGGCAATTGATTTACTTGATGAAGCAGGGTCTAAAGTAAATCTTACATCAGCATACAAAAGCACTGAACAAATTAAGCATCGCCTAAAGGAAATTCATAAGCAAAAAGATGAAGCTTTAAAAAATGAAAACTATGAAATGGCAGCTTCATTGCGTGATGAGGAATCTAAGCTTGAAAAAGCATTAAATGCCAATACTTCAGAAAGACCTTTTATTGAGGTTTCCCATATACAAGAAATCATTGAACAGAAAACTGGAATTCCTGTCGGCAAGCTTCAACAAGATGAACAGCTAAAAATGAAAGAATTAGAAAAGAATTTAAATGAAAAAGTAATTGGCCAAAAACAGGCAGTCGAAAAGGTTGCAAAGGCGATAAGACGGAGCCGTGCAGGCTTAAAATCGAAGACACGTCCAATTGGTTCCTTCTTGTTCGTTGGGCCAACAGGTGTGGGTAAAACGGAATTATCGAAAACTCTTGCCGAAGAATTATTCGGCTCAAAAGAAGCGATGATCAGACTTGATATGAGTGAATATATGGAGAAGCATAGTGTCTCTAAATTAATTGGTTCACCTCCTGGCTATATTGGTCATGATGAGGCTGGCCAATTAACAGAAAAAGTACGCCGAAACCCATATAGCATCATCCTCTTAGACGAAATTGAAAAGGCCCATCCAGATGTTTTGCATATGTTCTTACAAATCCTTGAAGATGGTCGTCTTACTGATTCACAAGGCAGAACCGTTAGCTTTAAAGATACCGTTATTATCATGACAAGTAATGCTGGAGTAGGACATCGTACCATTCACGTTGGCTTTATTAATAATCAAGCCATCGAAGAAGCCAGCATTTTAGACTCCTTAGGCGGGTTCTTTAAACCAGAATTTCTAAACCGCTTTGATAGCATTATCGAATTTCAAGCACTTGAAAAAGAGCATCTGTTACACATTGTGGATTTACTGCTTGATGAATTACACGAAACCTTGAAAGATCAAGACATCGAGATGGTGATTTCACATGAGACGAAAGAAAAATTAGCTGAGCTTGGATATCACCCAGCCTTTGGTGCCCGTCCACTTCGCAGGGTCATTCAAGAAAAAATCGAGGATCAAATTGCTGATTTTATCCTTGAGATGCCTGAAGGTAAAAAGTTATATGTAGGTATTACAGATGACGAAATAAGGATCATGGCAGACACAGTTTTCGTCCAATAATGGAAAAAAACGAAGCCCCACTTCACACATGTGGGACTTCGCTTTTTTTATAACTTTTGATCATCTACGGAATTCAGCCATTTCTCAATTTCGCCTACAACGGACTCAATACAGCCATTTTCAAAAGGTGAAATTAAATTTGCTGCTTCAACAAGCTTTGTAAACGACATACTTCCACCTAGCTTGCATAGCTTAACATAATCGGCCCAAGCCTCTTTGTGGTTTTCCCTTGATTTTTTCCAAAACTGAAAGGCGCAAATTTGTGCCAGCGTATAATCAATATAATAAAAAGGTGAATTATAAATATGTGCCTGACGCTGCCAAAAACCGCCGCCTGCTAAATATTCATTGTCTTCATAATCTTTATGTGGCTGATATTTCCTCTCAATTTCTCGCCACTTTAACTTTCTTTCATTTGGTGATACCTCAGGATTTTCGTAAACCCAGTGCTGAAATTCATCTACCGAAACTCCGTACGGTAAAAACAATAAAGCATCGCTTAAATGAGAGAATTTATATTTTTCCGTATCTTCCTTAAAGAAGAGCTCCATCCATGGCCAAGTGAAGAATTCCATACTCATGGAATGAATTTCACAGGCTTCGTACGTTGGCCAATAATATTCTGGAATTTCAAAGGCTCTGCTTGAGAATACTTGAAAAGCATGACCTGCTTCATGTGTAAGCACATCAATATCCCCAGAAGTCCCATTAAAATTCGAAAAGATAAATGGTGATTTATAGTCTTCAATATAAGTACAATAGCCCCCGCCTGCTTTTCCCTTTTTCGCCACTAGATCCATTAAATGATTTTCCTGCATAAAACGGAAGAATTCTCCCGTTTCTTTGGATAGCTCATCATACATTTTTTGTCCATTTTCGATAATCCACTCAGGACTACCTTTTGGAATCGGATTACCAGATTGATAATTAAATCCTTCATCATAATATGTTAACTTTTCCACACCAATTCGATTTTTTTGACGCTCTTTTAGCTTAGTGGCAATTGGAACAATAAATTCTTTTACTTGCTG
>DATFAH010000002.1:0-5208 GCA_035254805.1 Caryophanales bacterium
CTCTCTACCATAGTAATGGGCGGCAAATTCATCTTCTATTAAATATAGCTGATATCTTCTCACCACAATCTCTCCCCATAGGAACACTCTTACTCCTATTATAAAAGAAAGATTTTAAAACGTTTGTCTTTTAATGGCGAAAATTTCAAATTAATTGTCGATTTCAAAAATTTCTCACAAACATATTTGGAGAAAACTTGAAAAAGAACGAGGAGCCCTCGTTCTTTTCGAGTGTTTCACTTTTATAATAGAGCTTTAACACGAGAAACAACGTTTGCTACACTGTAGCCGAATTCTTCCATGACCTTTTCACCTGGTGCTGAGGCTCCGAATTGATCAATTGCAAGGATATCGCCCTCGTCCCCAACATATTTATGCCAGCCAAGCGAGGAGCCCATTTCTACTCCAAGACGTTTCTTCACATTTTTCGGTAATACAGATTCTTTGTATTCTTTTGATTGTGCCTCAAAACGATCCCAAGATGGCATACTGATGACTGAAACTTCAATTCCCTGGCTTTGAAGTTCCTTTTGGGCGTCAACTGCAAGTCCAACTTCAGATCCAGTTGCAAGGATTAACGCATCTGGAGTTTCTTTTCCGGCAGGTGAAATCACATACGCACCTTTTGAAACTCCTTCATACGCCATAGATTCCGTATCTTTAATCGTTGGTAAGTTTTGACGGGTCAATACTAGAGCAGTCGGAGTTTTAGTTGATTCAATGGCTAATTTCCATGCTGCCGCTGTTTCGTTAGCATCAGCCGGACGAATAACAGATAGGTTTGACATAGACCGAAGTGCTGCTAATTGTTCAATTGGCTCATGTGTAGGGCCATCTTCACCAACCGCAATACTATCATGTGTAAATACATAGGTTACAGGCACTCCCATAAGAGCTGCAAGACGAATTGCCGGACGAAGGTAATCAGAGAAAACAAAGAATGTTCCGCCAAATACTTTCACTCCACCATGGAGAGCCATACCATTCATCGCAGCTCCCATCGCAAACTCGCGAACACCGAACCAAATGTTGCGGCCTTCGTAAGATCCTGGCATGAAATCTTTTTCGCCTTTAATTAATGTTTTATTAGAGCCCGCTAAGTCGGCAGATCCTCCAATAAATGTTGGTAAGTTCTTCGCAATTCCGTTTAATACTTCATAAGAAGAGGCACGGCTTGCAATGCTTTTGCCTTCACTATATACAGGAATATCAGCATCCCAGCCTTCAGGAAGTTCATTTTTCAAAGCTTTCTCAAGTTGACTTCCTAATTCAGGGAATTCCTTTTTATACTGTTCAAACAAGTCATTCCATTCTTTTTCTTTCTTCTCGCCATTTTCAACAATTAACTTGTTAAAATTATCATACACTTCTTGTGGAACATGGAAAGCTTCTTCAAATGTCCAGTTATATGCTTCTTTTGTAAGTTTTAATTCATCAGCACCAAGTGGAGCACCGTGAACACTAGATGTTCCCGCACGATTTGGTGATCCAAATCCAATTACCGTTTTTACTTCAATAATCGTCGGATGATCTAAATCGCCATTTGCCTCTTCAATGGCTTTTGAAATTTCTTCTAGATTATTTCCATCTTCAACTCGAATATATTGCCATCCATAAGAAAGGAAACGCTGTTTTACACTTTCAGAAAATGATTTTGATAGATCACCATCAAGAGAAATATCATTGGAATCATATAAAACAACTAAACGACCTAATTTCAAGTGCCCCGCAAGTGAAGCAGCTTCTGCAGACACACCTTCCATTAAATCTCCATCACCACAAATACTATATGTAAAATGATTGACTAATTCAAATTGATCTTTATTATAAACCTCTGCAACATGACGTTCAGCCATTGCCATACCTACTGCCATCGCAATACCTTGTCCTAGTGGACCAGTTGTGGCTTCAACACCTTCTGTATGACCATACTCAGGGTGGCCAGGTGTTTTACTTCCCCATTGACGAAATTGCTTTAAATCATCAATAGATAAGTTGTAACCAGATAAGTGCAACAGGCTATAAAGTAGAGCTGAACCATGTCCTGCAGATAAAACAAAACGGTCACGATTAAACCATTGTGGGTTTTTCGGATTATGATTCATAAAACGAGTCCATAAAGTATACGCCATTGGAGCATCACCCATTGGCAGGCCAGGATGTCCTGAGTTTGCTTTTTCTATTGCATCAATAGAAAGTGTGCGAAGGGAAGTTACGGATAGTGCATCGATTGTATTAAACATGTACTACATCCTTTCTCATTCTTTGGATAACATTACAACCCTAATATTATAGTGATATGGCTATTTATACAACTAATTGAGCAAAAGTTAGAAGGAAAAAGATGTTTTTCCTTCTTGGGGTATTTGAATACGAAAGTACTGATGGGCAACAGACACTTTGCCTTTATTTTAATCTATCTGAGTTCACATTATGTAAAAAAGGAATACCAGATCATATCCCTTTTCGTTTAATGAAGATGTGTATTGTTTTTTTTAATTGCTTTCACTTTTTCCGGCGTAACATCATTTCCCTCTGGATCAAGGATCTTCACAGAGGAAAGAGTATTCAACATCGATGAACGGAAAGTGGCTAAATATTCACTTCTTAGCTTTGATTGTTCTTTCGCTTCTTCATCAGTTAGACCAGAATGTTTTGCTTTCTTTGCTAGTTCATTGATTCTAACCATTTTTTCTTTGGAGAGCATGATTAGTACATCCTCCTTTTTAGTGATCGTCGCAACAAATTACCCAATCTGAACATTGATTTTACTAAAAATACGACGTACTGGCAAGAAAAAATCCTTACTCTTCTTCCAATTCCATGAATTCTTGGTATCTTCGATGAACGGTGGCTTTAGAAATATTAAAACCAAATCCTCTAAGTGTTGCTGCTATTTCAGAAAATGTTAATTTATTATTTCTTAATCGGACAATTTCCAGGATTGGAACCTCAATTTTTTCCCTGCCAGAATGTTCACCGAGATTTTTAAGATTGCGCTGCGGTTTATATCCATTCTTTACTGCTCGAAGCATTCCGCGCTTTATTTTAATATTGTGGAGTTTTCGCTGATACTCCTCTACCATTCCTACGATTTGTAAGACCATAGAATCAGATTCTGAAAGCTGCAATTCCCCGCTATGAGCAATACTAAACAGCTTAATGCCATCTTTTAAGATACAATGCAGCAAAACAATCTTCGCATTTCCCCTACCAAGCCTTGTTTCATCCTGAACCAATACAGCTTGAATCTGTTTATCTTTTATATATTCTAGCAATTGAAGGATTCCGTCTCTTTCCAGTTCAAAACCACTTGCCTGCTCCTTAATAATCGAAACGACTTCAAATTGATACTGATTAGCAAGCTGGATCAATTCTTCTTCCTGTCTTTGCAAAGAGGATTCTTGGGTCTCTTTGTTTGTACTGACCCTGCAATAGATGATGGCCTTCATAGTTTTTTAACAAACTCACTTTCTGTATTTTCGTTATTCTGCTGCACTAGCTAATTCGGTTGTTTCTGATTTTTGATTGCTTATTGGAATGACTATTTCATCACCTGGGTAAATTTGATCCCCTTCTATACGATTGTGTTTTCTCACCCAGCTAATGAATTCTTTATTGGAGAGTGAATCCTCGCCTGAATAGACATTGGCAATTTTCCAAAGTGAGTCCCCTTCAGAAACCGTAACTTTTTCATAATCTGTTTTATCAAATGAATGGAAGTGAATGGATAGGATGAATGCAGAAATGCAGCTTAAACTGATAAGAATAATAGCATAAGAGTATTGATTCCACAATTTTTTCATTAATAAACACCTCTACCAGAATATATGTTCCCACTTTATGTTTCCATTATAATACGAACGTTTGTTTTGTGTCAACAAATATTCGAACTTATGTTTGTACCTATTTGGGTAACATGTTATAATAGAGACAACATTAACCAGGCGAGGTGCAACAATTATGACCAAGATATCAAAAAGACAAAAAGATATCCTTGAATTTATAAAAGGTGAGGTAAAGAAAAAAGGCTACCCACCATCTGTTCGAGAAATCGGGGAAGCTGTAGGCCTTGCCTCAAGCTCAACTGTCCATGGCCATTTAGCTCGTTTAGAAAGCAAAGGTCTAATCAGACGGGACCCTACAAAACCACGGGCTATTGAAATTTTAGAAATGGATGAAACGGCACAAATTCCACAAAACAATGTCATTAATGTTCCTATTGTTGGAAAAGTTACAGCTGGTCTTCCGATTACTGCAATTGAAAATGTGGAAGAATATTTTCCTCTTCCTGAAAAGCTTGCACCGGCTGACGAGCAGGTATTTATGCTTGAAGTTATGGGGGAAAGTATGATTGATGCAGGGATCCTTGATGGGGATTATGTCATAGTAAAGCATCAGCCAACTGCTAATAACGGTGATATTGTTGTCGCTATGACAGAAGATGACGAAGCAACGTGTAAAAGATTTTTCAAGGAAAAGGATTTCTTCCGCTTGCAGCCGGAAAATCCAACAATGGAACCGATTATTTTAAAAAATGTCTCCATTTTAGGAAAAGTGATCGGGGTTTATCGGCAAATTCATTAATAAAGACTGAGCAAGGGATTAAATTTCCTTGCTTTTTTTTATGCATTTTTATCAGAAAAGCCCAAACTTTTTTTCCAATTTAGACATTTAATATGAATGAAAAGGAGTTGATATGAATGAATAAACAACAAAATTTTAATCATATTGCAAATGAACTAATCAATAAAGAGGTTGAGGTGATAACAACTGAGAGTACTTTTACTGGAACTCTATTACAGGTTGGAAGTGATGTGATTGTCTTAAGAACTCGGATTAGAGGTCGTTCGGTTCAAATAACCATTCGTATTGCCCTAATTGTAGGCATACTTAGATTAAAACGCGAACATAGGGGATCATTTTGGGGGCATCCTATTCAACACGAGAATGATGAATCAAGCGAATTTAATGAGGATGGCAACCAAAATTAAGTATCTTCTAAGGAGAAATAGTGAAATAAAATCATTAAGATCTGTTTCGGTGATAAATTCAAATATTCGGTGATATCTGTGTATTTTTCGGTGATATCTGTGTGTTTTTCGGTGATATCTGTGTGTTTTTCGGTGATATTGCGGATACTCCATAAACACCATGCATATTTTCCAAAGATGAGCGTCTTTAACTGTTGAAAAGTAAACAGCATTC
>DATFAH010000003.1:0-2039 GCA_035254805.1 Caryophanales bacterium
CTAGCGTACTTCGGGCCATCTCCCTACGATAAGTCAACATCGATTCACCTTTCGGTTCATCGTGTTTCCTTTATCTCGAGCCTGAGCCCCTCCAGTCCGTACGTCGATGATCAAGGCGCTTGCGCTTTTGTTTTTGCTTCAATATGACAAAATCCCCGGCAAAAAGTGAAAAATTCTGTTTTTTTGTTTACATAAAGTGACACACTTCAACCCCATATATACGATATACTTTTTCATAATCAGAATAATAGGACAGCTCAAGGTTTACGCCCACTAAAGTTCCTATAAAGATTGATACTGATAGGATGTGTAAAAATTCATTGACTGTTTATTTAGATGTTATTTGGATGTTAAATTTATTATTTGATTCCCTGCTTCTTTATTTAACAGCCATATTTTTAAAACGCAACATCCCATTATGGAGGGTATTTGTTGGGGGTTTTATTGGCTCATCCATAATTTTATTTACATTTACACCATTAAGTATATTTTCAAGCCATCCTATTACAAAATTATTGTGTTCGGTAATTATGATCCTTACTGTTTTTGGTTTTAAACGGTGGCGTTTTTTTATAAGATCATTATTAACCTTATACCTTACCACATTTTTAATTGGCGGAGCTTTAATTGGTGTCCATTATTTTATTCAATTTGATCAAAATTTAACAACATCTGTCTTATTAGCAAATGTTCAAGGTTTTGGAGATCCTATCGGTTGGCTTTTTATCATAATTGGATTTCCAGTCGCATGGCACTTTTCTAAAGTGGAAATAGAAAATTTAGAAATGGTTAAAATTCAATTTGACCAAATTGTGAGCGTCTCAATGAAAATAAATAATCAAAAATTAGTTTTCAAAGGCTTAGTTGACAGCGGAAATCAGCTTTATGATCCGATATCAAAAATGCCTGTCATGTTCGTTACTGTTAAAAATATCATACATTCTATTCCTGAACCAATTAAAATGATGGCACTTGAATCTGAGCAAATATTAATGGGGGATGATCGTGTTCCAGCTGAATGGAAGGAACGGTTTAGAATTGTACCTTGCCAAGTGGTTGGACAAGAGCATCAGCTTATTGTGGCGATGAAGCCGGATGTCATTATCATTGAAATAAATGATGATAGATATGTATGTGAAAAAGGACTCGTCTCTTTCACCATGCAGCAGTTGTCAGCGGATGATGCCTTTCAATGTATCGTTCATCCAAAGATGCTCACTGGGATAAATTCGGCAATCTGAATCTTAAAAGGTTTTATATTACTATACTCAAGAAAAACATAATTTAGAAGGAGGAACTTCCATGAAAAAATGGAGACTTCGATTATCGTATTTATGGTATAAATTATTACATAAACTTGGCATAAAAACGGATGAAGTTTATTATATTGGAGGAAGTGAAGCCTTACCACCCCCTTTAAATAAGGATGAAGAAGAAATTTTATTAAAAAAGCTTCCTACAGGTGATAAGGCTGCTAGATCCATTTTAATAGAAAGAAATTTAAGGCTAGTTGTCTACATCGCAAGAAAGTTTGAAAATACAGGTATTAATATTGAAGACCTCATAAGTATTGGAACAATTGGGCTAATTAAAGCTGTAAATACCTTTAATCCTGAGAAGAAAATAAAGCTTGCAACATATGCATCAAGATGTATTGAAAATGAAATTCTCATGTATTTAAGAAGAAATAATAAAATTCGTTCAGAGGTTTCTTTTGATGAGCCACTAAACATTGACTGGGATGGTAATGAATTACTTCTATCAGATGTACTTGGAACAGATGAAGATATCATTACAAAGGATCTGGAAGCCAATGTTGACCGTAAATTACTTACAAAGGCATTACATCAATTAACCGATCGTGAAAAGCAAATAATGGAATTAAGATTTGGTCTAACAAATGGAGAAGAGAAGACTCAAAAGGATGTAGCAGATATGCTCGGTATTTCACAATCGTATATTTCAAGATTGGAAAAAAGAATTATTAAAAGGTTAAGAAAAGAATTTAATAAAATGGTTTGAAAAAGTCTAAAAAAAAT
>DATFAH010000004.1:0-7858 GCA_035254805.1 Caryophanales bacterium
CTCACCGGTATCGAAAACCCGCAAAAAGGGAAAGAAAAAGAAGAAAAATATAAGTCTAAACCAATCCAAGAAACAGAGTGTCAGCTATGTTTGTTTAACGTGTCATGAAAAAGAAGAAATTCCTTTAAGTGTGGTTAGGGAATTTGACTTAATGGATGATGGAGACCCAACAACTCCACCCATGTTTTCATGCGAACAATGTGGAGGGGAAATGTACCCTGAGTATTACAAAGGAGTACATGGTATAGAGTATAAAATATCGGATATTCTCTAACCAAAAAAGGACCGGGCGGTTTTTGCCCGGTTTTTCTTACTGTTTATCAATATCTGAATCGTAAACTATATTCGTTTCCAACATATTGACCATATTTTCCTGATTCTGTACACTTTAGGGAGTATATTTTGAAAGGTGATTCAGGTGAAGATTTCTATTATTGGATTAGAAAATCCGAGATTTGATCGTTTGTTTCAATTGATTGCAAACTTATTTTTTGAAGAAACGACCATATATAAAACAGATGATGCAAATCCTGATTTAACGATAAAATTTACCCTCGATTTAGGTGAACATATTTCCGTTTCGGCTGAATTAAGGGATGTTGATGGTAAAACCTCGACAATAAGCTATCAAAAAGAACGAACACAAACGGGATCAGAAAAAGAAAGTTTCAAACAAATTAAGAATGCGGTTTCCCATGCCTACTTAACCGTGCTCCAGGATTATACAGGTGTCATTCAAAAATGGGGAATCTTAACAGGTGTAAGGCCAACAAAATTGCTTCATCGTAAAACCCAGCAAGGTATTCCCGCGGAAATCGCTCAAAAGCAGTTAAGGGATGAATATTTAATCACAGACGAAAAAATCTCGCTGATGCAGCAAGTTGTGGACCGCCAGCTTACAGTTATCCCAGATTTATATTCCCTTCAAAAAGAGGTTAGTATTTATATTGGTATTCCTTTTTGCCCTACAAAATGCGCCTACTGCACATTCCCTGCGTATGCGATTAATGGCCGCCATGGATCTGTAGACTCTTTTCTTGGCGGACTCACGTTTGAAATGAAAAAGCTTGGGGAGTGGCTAAAGGAAAAAGGCATTCGCATTACAACGGTTTATTATGGTGGGGGAACACCAACAAGTATTTCAGCTGAAGAAATGGATATGCTCTATGAAGAAATGTACTCCTCATTTCCGGATGTTGAGAACATACGTGAAATTACGGTAGAAGCAGGAAGACCAGATACCATTACACCTGAAAAATTGGCGATTTTAAAGAAATGGAATATAAATAGAATCAGTATTAATCCACAATCGTATATTCAGGAAACATTACAAGCAATTGGCCGCCACCATACTGTTAATGAAACGATTGAAAAATTTCACTTAGCAAGAGATCACGGCATGAATAATATTAATATGGATTTAATTATTGGCTTACCAGGTGAGGGACTAAAAGAGTTTGCTTATTCTCTTTATGAAACAGAGAAGCTTATGCCTGAATCGCTTACCGTTCACACTTTATCGTTTAAACGTGCCTCAGAAATGACAAGGAATAAGGAGAAATATAAAGTTGCAGATCGAACAGAAGTGGAGGCAATGATGAATCTTGCCGAAGAATGGGCAACTGAACATAACTATGCCCCTTATTATTTATATCGCCAAAAAAATATCCTTGGAAATCTCGAAAATGTTGGCTATGCACTTCCAAATCATGAAAGCATTTATAATATTTTGATCATGGAAGAACAACAAACGATTATTGGCCTAGGATGCGGGGCTGCAAGTAAATTCATCCATCCGACAACAGGTGAGATCATCCATTTTGCAAATCCAAAGGATCCAAAATCATACAATGATGGTTTTATCGAATATACAGATAAAAAAATAAACATTTTAAACCAATTATTTTAAAAAACGAAAGTTCTCCTTGCAAAAAAAGCGGGGGGACTTTTTGGTTAATTAGATGTATAAATATTTAGTGCGCTAAATCGTCGTATGAAGTATTCATGGAACGCGAAAGGCAAAAATTTCAGTCCAAACGCGTCGCATGAAGGCTTCATGGAGCGCGAAAGGCAAAAATTTCAGTCCAAACGCGTCGCATGAAGGCTTCATGGAGCGCGAAAGACAAAAAAATCAGCCCATATGCGTCGCATGAAGGGTTCATGGAGCGCGAAAGGCAAAAAGTTCAGTTCATACGCGTCGCATGAAGGGTTCATGAAGTCCTCATGATTCCAAAGAAAGCCGAATTCATCATAAAAATGTCTTCATGAAGTCCTCATGATTCCAAAGAAAGCTGAATTCATCTGAAAAATGTCCTCATAAAGGCTCATGATTCCAAAGGAAGCCGAATTCATCCGAAAAATGTCCTCATAAAAAGCATCTTTTCATCATTTTAGAGGAATTTAAGAATCCAAAAAAATTCAACCAATACGCGTAGCATGAAGCGTGAAGGACTTTTAGTGCTTTAATTCTTTTTTTTAGGAATGTTTATTTCTTTATTGTGAGATAGAATGATAATTTCACTTGCTTACGAACGTGTTTTCGTTATACTTAATGGTGGTAGGGGGTGGTTATTTCATGCCAAATCAAACGATAAAAAATAAGTTGGCACTGCTACCAGATATGCCTGGCTGTTACTTGATGAAAGATGAAAAAGGAATGATTATCTATGTAGGTAAAGCAAAAGTGCTAAAAAACAGAGTTCGCTCCTATTTTACTGGATCACATGACGGAAAGACACAACGATTAGTGAATGACATTGCGGATTTCGAATATATCGTGACAGGTTCCAATGTCGAGGCATTGCTTCTGGAAATTAATTTAATTAAAAAACATGATCCTAAATACAATATCATGTTAAAGGATGATAAAACCTATCCGTATATTAAAATAACAAATGAGAGACATCCAAGATTAATTATCACCAGGAAGGTTTTAAACGATAAAGCAAAGTATTTCGGACCCTATCCTAATGTGATGGCTGCTAATGAAACGAAGAAAATGATTGATAAGTTATATCCACTTCGGAAATGTAATGGTGCCCGAGGACGAGCCTGCCTGTATTATCATTTAGGCTTATGTATTGGCCCGTGTATACGAGAGGTTAGTAAACTGGAATACGATGAGACAATTGAAAAAATTGTTCGTTTCTTAAATGGTGGCCATAAGGATGTAAAAAAAGAACTTACAAATAAAATGACGTTTGCGGCAGAAAACATGGATTTTGAAAAGGCAGCAGAGCTTCGTGATCAAATTCGTAATATTGAAATCACGCTTGAAAAACAAACGATGACAAGCGCTGATTTTACCGATCGGGATGTATTTGGATATGCAGTTTATCAGGGTTGGATGTGTGTCCAAGTATTCTTTGTTCGTCAAGGAAAATTAATCGAACGGGATGTTTCTATTTTTCCATGCTATGACGATCCTGCAGAAGAATTTTTATCCTATATTGCTCAATTTTATAAAAGGGTCAATCATTTGCTGCCACATGAAATTTTTCTTCCTGATTCTGTTGATGCAGAAACGATTAAAGACTTATTAGGGATTCCTGTTCTTGTGCCGAAGCGTGGAACGAAAAAAGACTTGACTCTACTTGCCCATAAAAATGCGAAAGTTGCCCTCAAAGAGAAATTTTCATTACTAGCGAGGGATGAAGAGCGGACGATCGGTGCTGTTGAACAGTTAGGTGATGCAATGGGTATCCCCGTGCCACGCCAAATTGAGGCATTTGATAATTCCAATATTATGGGGACAAACCCGGTTTCAGCAATGGTTAGCTTTACAGATGGACGACCAAATAAAAATGGCTACCGCAAATATAAAATTAAGACGGTAGAAGGTGCGGATGATTATGCAACAATGCGGGAAGTGATCCGCCGTCGTTACTGGCGTATCCTTAAAGAGCAAATGCCACTGCCAGACCTTGTATTAATTGATGGGGGAAAAGGACAAATTGAATGTGCAAAAGATGTCCTTGAAAATGAATTAGGGTTGGATATTCCTGTCGCAGGTCTAGCCAAAGATGATAAGCATCGAACATCTATGTTACTCTTTGGTGCCCCGCTTGAAATAGTACCAATTGAAAGAACAAGTGAGGCTTTCTATTTATTGCAAAGAATTCAAGATGAAGTACATCGTTTTGCCATTACTTTTCACCGTCAACTGCGAAGTAAAAATAGCTTAAGCTCCATGCTAGATGGAATTGCTGGAATCGGACCAAAACGAAAACAAGATCTTTTGAAACATTTTGGTTCTGTTAAAAAGATAAAGGAAGCAACTGTTGAAGAGATTCACTCTCTTGGGATACCAGAATCTGCTGCAAAAGCCCTTCTGGAAAAAATCCGAAAAAAATAAAGGCATGTCTGAAGTTTCACAGACATGCCTTCTGTGCACGCACGACATTTGTATATTCTCTAGGATGTAAGTCTTGAGCTACGAAGGAAGTAGTAGTGGTTAAAGAATAAACATTTTAAACTAACTAAGTGAAATAAGAAGGTGAGAACCAACATGATAAAAGAGACAAAAGACTGGTGGAAGAAAAGCGTTGTTTATCAAATTTACCCAAAAAGCTTTTACGATAGTAATGGTGATGGAATTGGTGATATACAAGGTATTATTAAAAAAATAGACTATCTGAAGAATCTTGGGGTTGATGTCATTTGGTTATCCCCTATTTACGACTCACCACAAGAGGATAATGGCTATGATATTCGGGATTACTACTCTATTTTTGAACAATATGGAACGATGGAAGACTTCGAACAGTTATTAAATGAGATGCATCGAAGAGAAATGAAGCTAGTCATGGATCTCGTTGTAAACCATACTTCTGATGAGCATCATTGGTTTGTTGAGTCTAAATGCAGTAAGGATAACCCTTATAGGGATTATTATGTTTGGCGAGATGGTAAGGGAAATGGTGAACCACCTAATAATTGGGGCTCTATTTTTAGTGGATCGGCTTGGCAATATGATAAAGAAACAAAGCAATACTATCTCCATTTATTTGCGACAAAGCAACCAGATTTAAACTGGGAGAATCCAAAATTAAGAGCAGATATTTATGAAATGATGAGGTTTTGGTTAAATAAAGGAATTGACGGTTTCCGTATGGATGTAATTAACTTCATTTCAAAAGATCGTACATATCCTGATGGAGAAGTGGCAGAAGGACAGGTATATGGTGATAGTGGTCCTTTTATTGTTAATGGTCCACGAATTCATGAATTTATTAAAGAAATGAATAACGAAGTAATATCAAATTATAATGTCATGACTGTTGGTGAAATGCCAGGCACTTCACCAGAAGATGCCGTGGTATATACAAATCCAGAAAACAATGAGTTAAATATGGTATTTACGTTTGAACATATGAATTTCGATTGTGTAAATGGTGATAAATGGGATTTAAAGCCTCTTGATCTAGTTAATCTAAAAAGAAATTTTGAAAAATGGCAAACATCATTATTTGGAGTTGGGTGGAACAGTTTATATTGGAATAACCATGACCAGCCGCGGATTGTTTCGCGCTTTGGTAATGACCAAGAGTATCGAGTGAAAGCTGCAAAAATGCTTGCAACATGCCTGCATATGATGCAGGGGACACCGTATATATATCAAGGTGAAGAAATAGGGATGACAAATGTTCATTTTGAAACTCTAGATGATTATCGAGATATTGAACTCTTAAATATGTATAAAGAAAAAATATCGTTAGGTTGGTCCTATGAAAGAATTATGGAATCTATTTATACAAAAGGCAGAGACAACGCACGTACACCTATTCAATGGGACGACTCTCTAAATGGTGGTTTCACTACTGGTACACCATGGATAAAAGTGAATCCAAGGTTTAAAGAAATTAATGCAAAAGAAGCACTAGAAGATCCTAATTCAATTTATTACTATTACCAAAGGCTCATTCGATTAAGAAAAGAAAAAGATATTATTACAACA
Organism: Caryophanales bacterium; assembly: GCA_035254805.1. Classification (GTDB taxonomy): domain Bacteria; phylum Bacillota; class Bacilli; order Bacillales; family Cytobacillaceae; genus JAUZPL01. The sequence continues at coordinate 5,957 of DATFAH010000004.1, forward strand.
GGAAGATTTGAATTGATTTTACCAGATGATCCTAACGTATTTGCATATAAAAGAATTGGAGAAAATGAAACATTATTGGTACTTTGTAATTTTTCGGACCAATCACTCGAATTATATGATAAAACCATTTTGGAATTACTTTATGACGCATATTTAGTCATATCCAATGAAGAAAATGAGAAAGAAGTAAGTACTTTATCACCTTTTGAAGCTGTGGTGTTTTCTATTAGATAATCTTTGAAAATTTGGTCTATCACTGTTAAAGCTTTCTACATCAAGATCATTCCTCGAAAGAACTTTAGACAGTGAAAGATAGAACAAGATTACTTGAAAATGATATAGCAATGTTTATCACCTTAATATTTGAAGAGGAAGGGTAAAAATGAAGAAACTAATTGGGATTGATTTAGGTGGAACAACAGTGAAGTTTGCTATTTTAACTGAAGATGGTGAAATTCAACAAAAATGGAGCATTGGAACGGATGTTCAAAACGGTGGCAAGAATATTGTCCCAAATATTATTGAATCGATTAATCATCAGCTGGATTTATATGGGTTAACTACAGATATTTTTTTAGGTATTGGAATGGGTTCTCCTGGAACAATTGACCGGGATAAAGGGACAGTTATCGGAGCTTACAATTTAAATTGGTCTACCATGCAGCCAGTGAAAAAATTAATCGAAGCTGGGACCGGTATTTCTTTTTCCATTGATAATGATGCCAATGTTGCTGCATTAGGAGAAGGGTGGAAGGGCGCCGGTGAAAATGGTAAGGATTTAATTTTTGTTACACTTGGCACTGGTGTTGGCGGTGGCATTATTGCAGATGGAAAGTTACTTCATGGGAAAGTAGGAGCGGCAGGAGAAATTGGCCATATTATTGTAGAGCCTGACGGGTATCAGTGTACTTGCGGAAACCATGGTTGTTTAGAAACAGTAGCAAGTGCCACTGGAGTTGTTCGCTTAGCTAGAGACTTTGCTGAAAAATTTGTCGGTGATTCAGAATTAAAGCGATTAATTGATGGTGGTTATGAAGTGACGGCTAAGACATTGTTCGATCAAGTAAAACGTGAGGATAAATTGGCTGTCATAGTGGCAGATAAATTTTATTACTATCTAGGACTCGCTTGCGCGAATATTAGTAATTTATTAAATCCTGAAACAATAGTTATAGGCGGTGGAGTGTCTGCTGCTGGAGATATTCTTTTAAAAGGAGTAGAAAAATACTTTCATAAATTTGCATTTCCAACAGTAAGAACAAGTACAAAAATAAAACTAGCAAAGTTAGGCAATGACGCAGGGGTAATTGGAGCAGGATCATTAGCTAAACGTCAAAGATAAAATTTTATAGGGGCTCGCTTTTCGGGTGGCGTTCGCTGAAACTTTTTGTAGTAAGTTCCTGAGGGTAGCGCCTATAATACTTATCCCCCAGGCGTTTTATTGGGTATTTTATGAATGAAAGTTTAGTGATTTTTTTTGTTCCAAGTAAAAGTAATTGCAAGACAATTCTAAAAGTGATACTATAAAACTACTAAGTAGTGCAAGCGTTTTCACTATTTGGTCCATTACTTGAAAGGGAGGGTTTGATTTATTTTAACTACCGTTAGCAAAAGAAATTGAATAACTATTTTTTTATTTCTATTTGTGCAAACGATTGCAATTTTATACCTTTTTTATCTTATTAAATGAGGATAGTTATTTTTATGCGATCGATAATAGTGTTGCTAACAAGTTAAATGAAGTTCATCTCTTTTTTTATTGATTTGTGCAAACGTTTTTGCATTATTCAAGGAACAACTATAAAATGAATAAATAGGGGGCAAATAATGAAAAAGAATAAAGTATTTTCAGTTGTTTTTGTATTCATTCTTTTACTTAGCGTTGCATTAGTCGGTTGTTCG
>DATFAH010000005.1:0-4398 GCA_035254805.1 Caryophanales bacterium
GCAGCCACAACTACAGACAGAAACAAAGCCTTTCATAGAATCCAATCGTGGTTTCAAAATTTGGTGGAAAATGACTCGCCCCCATACTTTAACGGCATCTTTTGTACCGGTATTGCTTGGTTCCGCCCTTGCACTTAAATATGGAAAAATCCATTTCGGTCTATTTTTTGCTATGTTATTGGCTAGTTTACTAATTCAAATTGCAACAAATATGTTCAATGAATACTTCGATTATAAGCGCGGACTTGATAATGAGCATTCTGTAGGAATCGGAGGAACCATTGTCCGCGACGGAATTAAGCCGAAAACAGTCATGAACCTCGCTTTTAGCTTTTATGGAATTGCCTTGCTGTTAGGAATATATATTTGTGCCAATAGCAGTTGGTGGCTAGCTTTACTTGGTGTGATTTGTATGACAGTCGGTTATTTCTATACTGGTGGCCCAATTCCAATTGCATACACACCATTTGGCGAAATCGTTGCTGGTTTCTTTATGGGGTTATTGATTATTTTAATTTCATTCTATATTCAAACTGGAACCGTGGACCAAACAAGTATCCTCGTCTCCATCCCCATCATGATTCTTGTTGGTGAAATTCTATTATCCAACAACATCCGTGACCTTGATGGTGATAAAGAAAATGGACGCCGAACACTTGCCATTCTTTTAGGAAAGAAAAAAGCCATTTATTTACTCGCAAGCATGTTCATCGTCTCCTATCTTTGGGCTTTGGCACTAATCATCACAGGTGTTGCTTCTATTTGGATCGCTCTTGTCATTTTAAGCGCACCAAAAGCCATTAAAGCGACAAAAGGTTTTATTGAAAATACGCTACCGATCCATATGGCCCCAGCCATGAAAGCAACTGCCCAAACAAACACATTTTTTGGCTTTTTGCTGACAATTGGGATCTTTATCGGACATTTCCTTTCATAACGAACGAAAAGGGACTGAAAATAAAATTTCAGTCCCTTGATGCTTTTATCCCCCATATTCCTCTAGCATATTCTTCAATCGTACGGTCACTTGAAAAATAGCCGGCATGGGCGATATTTATTAAGCTCTTTTTTTGCCATTCTGTTTGATTTACATATGATTGCCCTACTTCTTTTTGGATATCCACATATCCAGCGAAATCCCTTAAAACAAAGTATTGATCATTTTCTGTTAATAATGAATCAAAAATAGGTTCAAATTCATTGGAGGCTGCTTGGAAAAATCCATTGAGAAGCTGGTCTATAACCTGCTTGATCCGTGAATCATGATGATAATATTCTATCGATTGGTATCCGCCATGCTGCCCATAATGGAGTACCTCTTCAGATGTTAACCCAAAGGTGAAAATATTAGAATCACCGACTAATTCACGAATTTCAATATTCGCTCCATCAAGAGTCCCAACGGTTAAGGCACCATTAATCATAAATTTCATATTCCCTGTTCCTGAGGCCTCTTTACTGGCAGTGGATATTTGTTCGCTTATATCTGTGGCAGGGAAAATTTTCTCTGCAAGGGAAACACGATAATTTTCCAAAAAAATCATTTTCATTTTATCCCCAATAAGGGGATCTTGATTTACCTTTTCGGCAACAGAATGGATCAGCTTAATGATTTTTTTTGCATAGTAATAGCCGGGTGATGCTTTGGCCCCAAAAATAAATACCCTCGGAACCATTGTAAAACTGGAATCCTCTTTAATTTGGTTATAAAGATGCATGATATGTAGGACATTTAACAGTTGACGCTTATATGCATGAAGCCTTTTTACCTGCACATCAAAAATGGCTGCGGAATCAACAGACAACCCCGTTTTTTGAAAAATTTGATCAGAGAGCTGCTGCTTATTTTCTGTTTTAATCCGATGTAACTCATTTAATAATCCATGATCATTTTGATATTCCAATAACTTGGTAAGCTTTTGGGGTGACTGAATCCAATCTGTTCCAATCATTTCTGAAATCAGTGATGACAGCTTAGGATTGGCCTTTAAAAGCCAGCGACGATGGGCAATTCCATTTGTTTTATTGTTAAACTTCTCAGGAAACAGCTGATAAAATGGCTGCATTTCCCTTTGTTTTAAAATTTCGGTATGAAGTTTCGCCACCCCATTAATGCTAAAGCTGCCCACGATGGCAAGATGGGCCATTCTTACAAGTCCATCAGAGATCATCGCCATCTCAGAAATTCTGCTCCAATCTCCAGGGTACTTCTCCCAAAGTACTTTACAAAAACGTTCATTTATTTCTTCGACAATCATATGGATTCTAGGAAGAAGAGGTTTGAAAATGCGAATTGGCCATTTTTCCAATGCCTCTGTTAATGTAGTATGGTTCGTATAAGAAATCGTATGTTGGGTAATATACCATGCCTCCTCCCAGCCCATTTTCTCATCATCAATTAGTATTCTCATTAATTCAGGAATGGCTAAAACAGGATGGGTATCATTAATATGGATGCACACATGATCATGAAGTCCTTTCAAATCAACATGCTGCTTGCGATATGCTCCTAAAATGGCTTGAATACTTGCAGATACTAAAAAATATTGTTGTTTAAGCCTAAGGATTTTTCCTTCATCATGGGAATCATCTGGATATAGAAATTCGGAAACCGTTTCCGTTTCTCGTTTATATTTTAAAATATCTTTATGTATCGAAAACTGGGAGGGCTCTGCATTCCAAAGCCTTAGTGTATTCACCGTATCAGTTTGATACCCAATAACAGGCATATCATATGGAACGGCTGTAATCGTCTCTGCATTAATATGGTGAAAAACAAGGCGATCATTCTCCATTCTTGCTTCCACCTGGCCCCAGAACGGAACCTTCACCGCTAAATCCGGTTTGCGTATTTCCCATACATTTCCGCATCTCAACCACTGTTCAGGAAGCTCAACCTGATAACCATCAACAATTTTTTGCTCAAAAAGACCATGCTTATAGCGGATCCCATATCCATGCCCTGGCAGATCAAGGGAAGCCAGTGAGTCTAAAAAGCAGGCAGCCAATCTCCCTAAACCGCCATTCCCTAAACCTGCGTCGGCTTCGTATTCCTCCAATTCATCTAAATCGATTCCAAGTTCATCAAGACCGTTTTGAACAACCTCTTCGATCCCCAAATTGATTAAATTTTGCCTTAGGAGCTTACCTAATAAATATTCGATCGAAAGATAGTAAACTTGTTTTTCATCTGCGGCCCTGTACCGCTCATTTGTCGCGATCCAATGGTTACTAACACATTCACGGATCATCTGCCCAAGCGTTTCGTAATGATCCCGCTTAGTACTATCATCAAAGCTTTTCCCACAAAGCATTTCAAGTCTTTTTGAAAATATTTTCTTAAACTTGGTTTTATTAGAAAACATGTGTTTCACTCCTTGAGACGAGCCCCGTATAAAGCTTGCTATATTTAAAGGCAGACTGTGCCCAACTATGGTCCTTCTCCATTACGATAGCAACAATCATTTTCCATGTATGTGGATGATGATAGAAATGGATCGCCCTCTTTATGGTATAAAGCATGTCATGGGCATTAAAATTCCGAAACGTAAATCCGTTTCCTTCTTCTGTAAATTCATTCCATGATTGAACGGTATCATTTAATCCCCCTGTTTCCCTTGTAATTGGGATTGCCCCATACCTCATCGCAATCAATTGCCCAAGACCGCATGGCTCAAATTTTGAAGGCATTAAAAATAAATCAGCCCCCGCATAAAGCTGATGTGCCAGACTTTCATCAAATCCTATATGCACTTTCAATTTATCAGGATAACCTTTTGCTGCCTGCCTAAAATATTCCTCAAATTGAACATCCCCTGTTCCAAGGATGATCAATTGGATGTCCTCCAGAAGAATATCATCAAGAACACATTTAACCAGCTCCAGACCCTTTTGCTTGGTTAATCGAGAAATCATCACCATTAAAGGAGTGTCAGGGCATTCTGGCAAACCGAAAAGCTTTTGAATCTCTCGCTTATTAACTGCTTTATTTATTAAATCATCTATCGTAAAGTTCTTAAAAATAGAAGGATCATTTTCCGGATTATAAAAACTCTCATCAATTCCATTAATAATTCCAAAAAAGTCCTCTTCCCTTGCTCTTAGAAGTCCATCTAACCTTTCACCAAATTCTGGCGTCTGGATTTCTTCTTTATATGTCGGGCTAACTGTTGTGATTTTATCCGCAGCTACTATTGCACCCTTCATAAAATTCACATTACCGAAGAACTCAAGATGCTTGGGCTGGAAGGATTCATCGGTCAACCCCAGTAAATCCTCCAATATTTCTTTAGGAAAAACCCCTTGGAATTGAAGATTATGAATCGTAAAAACCGTCCTAATTTGCCCATATCCTCTTCTTTTATAATATTCAATCCTTAATAAATAAGGGATTATCGC
>DATFAH010000006.1:0-3086 GCA_035254805.1 Caryophanales bacterium
TTATATTCGGTTTCTAAATAAAGAAATTCCCCGGTTTTAACATCCACTTGTCCATTTGTTATTTCTGTAATCCATTCTGTAAAGGAGCCGATTTGCTCTTTCTCGACATAAATCTCAAATACTACTTGTTCGAAATATTGAATATTTTTTATAGAATAACCTGATGAATGCAGCTCATTCTCTACTTTACCAAGCCACGTATAATCTATTTTAACATTCATCACACGCATCAAAATACGCTCCACAATTCCCGCAGCACTCAGTCCCTCAGACGTCGCCTTCCCATAAGCCCGGATAAGTCCGCCAGCCCCTAACTTAATTCCCCCGAAGTATCGAGTCACGACAACAACTGTATCTTTCAGTTTCTTCTTTTTTAGTACTTCAAGGATTGGCACGCCCGCTGTACCGCTTGGTTCGCCGTCATCATTGGCTTTTTGAATTTGGTCGTTTTCGCCGATTAAATAGGCAGAGCAATTATGGGTGGCATTCCAGTACTTCTTTTTGATGGATTGGATGAATTTAATCGCCTGCTCCTCGGATTCAACTCTTGTGATATGGGCAATAAAACGGGATTTTTCAATGACGATTTCATGCTCGCCATTTTCTTTTACCGTTAAATATCGGGAATTCATAGGCAGGCTCCTTTCTTCCCTGAATCAATAAGCCTATTTTCTGTAAATTGTCATCTATCTATTATAATTCGTCAGATGGCAAAAGGAAAAGAAATTTGTCGAATGTCATCAAACTTTAATATTGAAGGGGGTGTGACATGTTATAATAAGGCATAATTTGTCGATTTCAAAAATAGGAAAAATGGCTTAGCCGTGGTGAAAAATTATGCTACTTTTTACCGAATTTTACTAGTTTTCTTTTGATTAACATAGTATCTTCGCTTACTTCAAGTTAAAATATTTGTATTAGCTAGAAGGGTTGGAATTACATATGAAAATGAAGAAATTTGATACGAAGACCCTTGATGAAATTATTAATAAAATGATTGAAACGGTCGGGGATAGTAAAGATGAAATTTTTCGCATTAGTGAGCAATGTCGGCAAGACTTCGAAACCCTTACAGAAGAATTACAAAGTGTAAAACAATTTGTTCTTAAAGTGATTGATGATGGTGACTTGTTAGAGAGACAAGTTCGCCTGGCCCGTAACCGTCTCTCTGAAGTAAGCAGAAATTTTGAACGGTTTTCCGAGATTGAGGTTCGTGAAGCTTATGAAAAGACCCACCGGCTTCAGATGGACCTGACGATAAATCGACAGCAGGAAAAGCAGCTGCGCGATCGTCGTGATGATCTTGAACGAAGATTGATCGGAATTTGTGAAACGATTGAAAGAGCCGAGCATCTTGTCTCGCAAATTTCCGTTGTCATGAATTATTTAACGAGTGACTTAAAGCAAATGAATGAAGTGTTAGAAGATGCGAAAGCGAAACAAGACTTCGGACTGAAAATTATTGAAGCCCAGGAAGATGAACGAAAAAGGCTTTCAAGGGAAATCCATGATGGACCTGCGCAAATGCTCGCCAATGTGATCATGCGCTCCGATTTAATTGAACGAGTTTATCGGGAAAGAGGCGGAGAAGAAGCGTTACTGGAAGTGCGCAGCTTTAAAAAAATGGTGCGCTCCGCACTATATGAAGTGCGCAGAATTATTTATGATTTGCGACCAATGGCACTCGATGACCTCGGTCTTGTCCCAACCCTTAGAAAGTATTTACAAACGATTGAAGAATACCACCATAAATCTAGAATTGAATTTGTCAATTTGGGGATAGAGCGGAGACTTCCGGCTAAATATGAAGTGGCCTTATTCCGGTTGATTCAGGAATCGGTGCAAAATGCGTTAAGGCATGCAAAAGCTAAGGATATTGTGGTAAAGATGGAAATAACGAAATGTGCCATCAATGTTACGATTAGTGATGATGGAGTGGGCTTTGATGTTCTAAAAAGAAATCCTGAATCTTTTGGAATAATGGGTATGAAAGAACGAGTGGAACTACTAAATGGCGAAATGACAATCGACTCTAAAATGGGCAAGGGAACTACGGTGATGATTCGCGTTCCGTTGATTGAATAGGTTCCTTTTTTAAAACTAAAAAGGAAGTGTGAGCTTGCAAATATGCTCCGCCCTTTTCATAAAACAGAGAAAGATCGACTTAAGGGAGGAAAAAAAATTGACTACAAAAATAGCAATAATAGATGACCACCAGCTTTTCAGAGAAGGGGTAAAAAGAATTTTAGAGTTTGAAAAATCATTTCAAGTGATTGCTGAAGGCGATGATGGAAATGAAGCTTTGAAATTAGTGGAAGAATTTCATCCCGATGTTGTCATTATGGATATCAATATGCCCCATGTGAACGGAGTCGAGGCAACAGGGCACCTCGTCGAAAAATATCCTGATACAAAAGTTATTATTTTGTCGATTCACGATGATGAAAACTATGTTACCCATGCATTAAAAACAGGTGCAAGAGGCTACTTATTAAAAGAAATGGATGCAGACACATTGATTGAAGCGGTTCGCGTTGTTGCTGATGGCGGTTCTTATTTACATCCAAAGGTTACTCACAGTTTAGTTAGAGAGTATCGCAGACTGTCAACTAGGGAAGCTAGCGGTGGTTATACAGCTGTTCAAACCATTGAAATCAGCCGCCCACTTCATTTGCTGACCCGCCGCGAATGTGAAGTTCTGCAAATGCTTGCCGACGGAAAGAGCAACCGCGCTATTGGCGAATCACTATTTATCAGTGAGAAAACAGTTAAAAACCACGTCAGCAATTTGCTGCAAAAAATGAATGTAAATGACCGCACCCAGGCAGTAGTTGTTGCGATTAAGAATGGCTGGGTTGAGGTTCGATAAGAATGGCCCGGGTTGAGGGTTGTCGCCTTTATGGTGGCAGCCCTTTTTTGTTTTGGGGGTGTAATCTGGGAGGCCTCTTTGAAGGGGGTGTTCGAAAATTGTCGAAAGGTCGATATTTCAAAAAATAGGTCGATATCCGACTAAGAAAGGTCGATATTTTAAAAAATAGGTCGATATCTGCTTCAGAAGTGTAGATAAAATTTTGATATGTAGAAAA
>DATFAH010000007.1:0-4671 GCA_035254805.1 Caryophanales bacterium
TTCCACTCTTTTTATCCCGGATTCATCAGCTATTACTCGAATCATTCCTAATGGTGATTGGTATTCACCGTACCCCATTACCATAAGTATCCCTCCATTTAGCTTTTGCGATTTTTATGTATTAGTAAGAAGTAAATTAACATCGAAATAAATACCGAAACAGCAGAGGCTATATAAATACTGCTATAACCGAGCAAATGGCCGATTTGTCCAAATATGATTGCCCCTACCCCTACACCAAGATCAAAGAAAGAAAAGAAAGTAGCATTGGCCATTCCTTTTCGGTTGACGGGAGCTTTTTCAACAGCCCATGCCTGCAAAGCCGGATGAACGGACCCAAAGCCAAGTCCATAAGAAATAGCTGCTATATACATGACCATGCTGTTAGGAAGCCAAGCCAATAATACCATGGCGGCAAAAATCATCAAGGTTCCCGGTATAAAAACAGCCTTATGCCCTTTTCGATCATAGATCGTTCCAGCAAACGTTCTTGTAACCATAACAGATATGGCATACAGCAAAAAGTACCACTGAATACCTGGAATATGTTTTTCAGCCGTATATAACGGGAGAAAGGCAGCAATCCCCCCAAAGGTACTAGTAAGGAAAAATAAGAGGATGGATGGCTGCATCGCACTTTTTTCATATAAATTCTGCCTCGTCATACTCATCTTGCTAGGATTTTCCACAGCCTTTTTAAACTTAATTCTAGAGGATAACAACAGTGCGATTAATCCTAGTGCTGCACAAAGATAAAATAAGAGTGAAAAGGAAACTTTTGAAGCAAGGGTAAGTCCTAACGAAGGACCAAAGGCCATTGCAATATTTCCAGAGAGCCCGAAATAACCCATCCCCTCACCACGCCTCTTTGGCGGAATTAAGTCCGTCGCAATTGTCCCAGATGCCGTGGTAGAATACCCCCACCCTACACCTTGAACAATTCTCATGACAAAAAGGAAAACAATACTCGTCGCAAGACCAAAGGAACCAACAGATAAAACAAAAATTGCGAGCCCTAGTAAATACACAAAACCCCTGCCCTTTGACTCTAGAGCATGCCCTGCAAATGGGCGAATTAACAATGCGGAAAATGTAAAAATTCCAACCACATAACCAATTAATTGGTCATTTCCTCCAAGCTTCTCTACAAAAAGCGGAATGGTTGGCAAAGTCATCTGAAATCCAAGAAAAATAAAAAAGTTAGCAAAGAGAATGAGGATAAAATCTTTTGTCCAAATTTTATGTTGGGAACTATCTTTCGTCAATTGGTTATCCATTCGTTTTAAAAATTCTCCTTCTCTTTTAGTGTCAAGGTTAATTTTATTAAAAAAATCAGGTATTTGCTATCATTTTCGGTTAAAAAAGCGCTTCTACTAATGAAGTAGAAACGCTACAGCATCAACTATATCGTTTCCAATTGATTCGATATTTTTAAATGAATCGATTCCTTGTTAATTCAATATGCTTAAACCATAATTCACTTATTCCACCTTTATCAATCCTATTTTAAACCAAAATAAGAGCATTATAAAAATAGTTTGATTTTGGGCAATCTACAAAATAGGAGGGATCAACATGGCAAGAAGAAATAAAATACTTATACCAGAGGCCCGGGCTGGCCTAGATGCATTAAAGGCAAAAGTGGCTCATACATCAAGTCCTGAAATTGCAAAATTTGAAGCGGCAGAGGAAACTGGTGTCCCACTAAAAAAGGGATACAATGGACAGCTCACTTCGCATCAAGCGGGGAAGATCGGCGGTCGATTAGGCGGAAGTATGGTACGTGAGTTGGTTAAAATGGCCGAGGAAAGCTTAAAGAAAAAATAGCTATTAAATAAAGACTTGTGTTACGCAGCAACACAAGTCTTTTCATCCTCATTTCGATTAAATTTGACCACGAAAAATGTAAGAGTAGCAGCAAGAAAAATTACGAAAAAGATAGAAATGAATGCTACGTTTTCCCACATAAATCGAAAATCACCTGTCGAAATAACAGACCTAAAACCAGCAATTGTATAGGTCATTGGTAAGAAATTCGTTATTTTCTGAAGAACGTTTGGCACTAATTCAATTGGATATGTTCCCGCACTACTTGTCAATTGTAGAATTAAAAGGATGATTCCAAGGAAACGCCCTGGATTATCGAGCACTGTTACTAGGAACTGAATAATGGCTAAAAATGTCCAGCTCGTGAAAATACTCAATAAGATAAAGTACGGCACACTTTTCACATCTAAGCCAAGAACAGTAAGCAATACAATATCTGCAAGCAATGCCTGAGCAATCCCGACTCCAAGGAGAACTCCAAGCTTTCCAGCAAACCAGCTTAATCCACTCGTTGGCTCTGCTGCTGGTTTTAGCATAGGGAAGATAATCGACACCATTAGAGCACCAACAAATAAGCTTAATGAAAGGAAATACGGTGTAAACCCTGTACCGTAGTCTGGGACATGATTTAGACGGGCATTCTTAAGTGCCACCGGCTTTGCAAACATATTATAAACATCGTCATTGGCCTTAACCTCTTTAACCTCTTTCGCCCCTTTGTGTAATTCATTGCTTAACTGTTTGGATCCTTCTGATAATTTCCCTATTCCAGATGTTAGATCTGATGAACCGGTTGCAAGTTGTAACATTCCATCAGACAACGATTTTGTTCCACTTGATAATTGAGTTGTTCCTGCCAGTAATTGTATAGAACCTTCTGTAAGCTGAGTTGTTCCATTTTCTAGCTTCACTGAACCACTTGCTAATTGAGTTAGACCTGATGCTAAGCCTTTACCTCCGGCAGATATTTCGCTTATACCTTGCTTAGCTTCTCCTAATTTACCCCCAAAAAGCGTCAAACCTGTTCCAAACTGATTTTGTCCTTCTTGTAGTTGTTGTGCTCCACTAGCTAGCACATGTAAACCATCTGCTAATTGGGTTTGTCCTACGTTCAATTTGATGGCCCCGGATGTCATTTGTTGTGACACTTGTTGCATGTGTGATGCATTCTCGGCTAATTGATCCATGCTTCCGGCAACCATCTGGCTATCGGTAGATATTTTCTTCAAGCTTTCTTGTAAGGATTCGAGTTTTATCATTTCATTTGGGTCGGAGCTTGTTTGAATCATATTTCCCACATCTTGAATCACTTGCTGCAATTGCTGGTTTACGTTCGCGGTAATAGGAGTTACCTTCTGTGCCCCATCGTTCCACTCATTAAGCGATGATGATAGCTGTGTGGTACCTATCTCAAGCTGTTTTGAACCATTTTGAAGATCTGGAAGTTTTGATACTGTTAAGTTCAATCCATCTGATAATTGCTTCGTAGCCACTTGGGATTTCTCTGCTCCGCTTATTAGATTAGAATATCCATCCTTCAATTGACCTAGCCCTAAATCAAATTGCTGAAGACCATTATAAAGCTGAGTAGATCCATTAGATGCAGATTTTACTCCATTTGAAAAAGCATTCGTATTTTCAGCGAGGATTTCTAAACCTTGTCCTAGCCTTTTCGTTCCAAAATAGACACTTTCTGCTCCGGTGCTTAAATTTTTAGAACCATCTTCTGCTGCTGCCATTCCTGTTGTTAAATCCTCTGCACCAGTTTTTGCTTTATTCATTCCAGTATAAAGCTCACCAGCACCATTGCTTGCTTTATTTAGTCCATTTGCGATATCTTTTACATTTCCAAACATAGAGGCTGCATACGTTTTCGTCACTTCACCAGATATTTCTTCTTTTATTTTTTCTATTGCTAAATCCCCAATTTTGGATGAGAGATAGTTAAAACCTTCATTTGGTGTATAAATAACCTTTAATTTTTTGGGATGTTCACTTTGTAAAGTCGTTGCGTTTTCGGAAAAATCTTTTGGTATTTCAATTTTTATATAGTACTTCCAATTTTTCAAACCTTTATCTGCTTTTTTTTCGTCTACAAATTGCCATTTAAAGCTTTGTTTTTTTCTTAAATTTTCTACCAGGTCATGTCCAATGTCGAGATTTTTTCCATTATAGGTTGCTCCTTCGTCCTGATTAACAACAGCCACTGGCAATCGGTCTAAGTGACCGTATGGATTCCAAAATGCCCATAGGAATGTTCCACTATACAATAATGGAATCGTCATCACTCCAATAATGGCAATCAATAGTTTTCGATTATGGATAATTTTAGAAAATTCATTTCTTAATGAAGTCAGCATCTTCCGGCTCCCTTTCTTTCAATCTATGTTAGTTTGGACAATTGACCAAACTACCCATTCGGTCATTCGATTCCTAAAAAGAAGAATTATCAATTTGATAATCCCTTTAATAAAAAGATTTCGATTATGTCTACAATTTGTTTTGAACTCAAAGGCTTGTGATTTCGCTCCCAATCAGAAACTAGTGCAAAATACATTTTAAAAAGAATAAAGCTAGTAAGCTCTGAATTTAGAGGAGGTATGGCTCCTTTTGCAACCGCTGTACCAATTTTTTTATTTAAGTAGGCTAAAATCTTACTTTCGACCCGGTCTAACATTTCAGAAACTGCAGGGGTCCCCATCTCTGTTTTTTCCTGAATCAGCTTGATCATTAATTGATGCCGTGAGCGGAACTCTAATAATCGGTAAAGTGTCAATTGGACATTTTCAGCAAATGATAGTTCAGGATTAATCACATCGTCTGCCTCTGCAATCATTTCTTTTA
>DATFAH010000008.1:0-3691 GCA_035254805.1 Caryophanales bacterium
TCATAGTTTAGGAGGTGAAGCGGCTTTAAAGGAGACCCCTATGAAGCCAATCCCTATGACACAATCTTGGAATCCTTCCTTATTCAAAGACTTCCACAATGATGAGCATGATGCATGCGGTATAGTTGCTTGCCTAGAAAAAAACAAGCTGCCTACCCGAAAGAATATTTTCAATTGTATCGATGCTCTCGTTTCCATGAACCATCGTGCCGGATTCATTAACGGCGAAGGTGATGGTGTGGGCATCCACATTGATATTCCAAAAGCATTATGGAAAGAAAAATTACAGCAAGCTGGTGTTGATTCAAGTCTAGCAGAAAAAGATGAATTTATTGTTGGACATATTTTCATCAGCCGTCAGACAGAATGGCCGTCCACAAAAGATGAATTAACACAAAAACTTGATGCCCACAACTTGAAGCTTATTTTTGAGACAGAGGATGCAACTGTACCGACAGCTCTTGGCCCTATTGCTGCTCAAGAAAACCCGATTTTTTGGCAAATAGCTTGTAATTCAGATCATCAAGGTCAAAATTTGACCAAGGCTATTTTCGAGACCATCATTGATTTTGAGTTGGATGACAATATCCATGTGGCATCTTTAAGCCAAAATCATGCTGTTTATAAAGTAATGGGGGCTGGGGATATTCTTCCACGGTATTACAGGGATCTTGCGAATCCACTAGTAGCCTCTACAATGACTTTAGGTCATAATCGTTATTCAACTAATACTCTATCAAGCTTTTTTAGAGTACAGCCTTTTAGCGTGCTTGGACATAACGGAGAAATCAATACTATTGCTAAGCTTCGTGATGAGGCAAGAATGATTGGTGTTCCGCTTGTAAACGGCGGCAGTGACTCCCAAGATTTAAGCCGGACCATGGAAACTTTCATGTGCAGGGATGGGTATTCCCTGTTTGAAGTAATGGACATTTTATTTCCGCCTATTATTAATGAAATAAAGGCATATCCTCTGAATCTTCAAGATTTATATACGTATATTCGTGAAGCCTGGGGCCATTTTTCCCAAGGTCCTGCAGGTATTATTTCAAGATTTGGCGATGAGGCTGTTTTTAGTGTAGATGCTCTTGGTCTTCGTCCACTTTGGATGCTTGAAATTGAAAGCTCCTATTTATTTTCTTCCGAACCAGGGATTATTCCATCAAGTGACTATGTAAATGAACCAAAACCGCTTGCTCCAGGTGAAAAGGTTGGTTTTAAATGGAACGAAGATAAGCTTGAAGTTTATGAATATAGCCGCTATCAACAAGAAGTATATCACCGTTTTTCAACAAGGCTGAATCTAGAGAACTCCCGCATGCGTCTCACAAAGCCATTATTTAATAAGACCGTAACGATGACCTATCCTGATAAAATTCATAATGGGCAATATAAAGCATTTGGCTGGGAGCGTGACCATATCCAATTTATTGAGCAAATGGCCGAAAAAGGTGTCGAGCCGATTCGTTCACTCGGACATGATGCCCCACTTGCTGCAATTAATCTAGAGCGAAAAAATTTGGGTGATTTCCTAAAAGAGAGTGTTGCCGTTGTCACTAACCCTGCCATTGACCGTGACCGGGAAACGGAACATTTCTCCACTCGTGTCATTGTCGGGAAACGCCCAAGTTTGTTTGCAAATGAAGATCACGGAACTATTTTAGAACTAGCAAATCCTATTCTTATTGAAGGAAAGGCAGGGTTTAGCTGTTTAGAAACATTGGGACAGCCAAGTTTTGATCAAATCGTTCAGCATTATCATGAACGGAAATTGGCTGCATTTATCTCAACAACTTTTACAAAGGGTGAAACCATCCAGGCTACGCTCGAGAGACTTGCTAATGAGGCTATCAGTGCCGTTTCTTCTGGAAAAACGTTGATTATTTTAGATGACGCAAAATCACATCAAGAGAATAACTATTGGATTGATCCGCTTTTAGTAACATCCGCTGTGGATCAAGCATTGGTAAAGGCTGAATTAAGAAGAAATTGTTCCTTAGTTTTGCGATCTGCTGCCTTACGGTCCCTACATGATATTGCATGTGCACTTGGATTGGGTGCTGATTTAATTAGTCCATATTTTATGTTTATCACTGTCACAGATGATGCTAATCAGCCACTCATTAACTTGTATAATGCACTTATTAAAGGACTGGAAAAAGTGGTATCGACCATTGGTATCCATGAATTGCGTGGCTATGGCCGGCTATTTTCAGCGATCGGTTTAAATGAGGAAATCGCCAAAACTTTAAATATTGTAAACTTTTTCGGTTCAAACGAAATTGATTATAATTTTACCGCAATGGAAAAAGATTCTTTTGACCGTGCAGAGGATTATCAAAATGAACAAGTGAAAATCGGAAATACCTTCCGCCTCTTCCCAAGAATTTGGAAGGCTATCGGTGATGTTGCGAGAACCGGAGATTACGGGATTTACCGAGAAAAAATTAATGAGCAGGAACTTGGGAACCCAACATCCATCCGGCATTTAACGATGTTAAAAGAGAGTGGCAAGGTTGTTTTACCTGAAGATGTGGATCTTCGAGTTGGTGAACATGATTTGCCATTTGTCATCGCATCTATGTCATTCGGCTCGCAAAATGAAACAGCCTTCAGGGCCTATGCAGAAGGTGCAGACCGTCTGAACATGGTGAGCTTAAATGGAGAAGGCGGAGAAATTAAGGATATGCTCGGCAAATACCCTCGTACAAGAGGACAGCAAATTGCCTCAGGTCGTTTTGGTGTGAATGCTGAATTATTGAATTCTTCCAATTTATTAGAGATTAAAATTGGCCAAGGAGCAAAACCTGGAGAAGGCGGGCACTTACCAGGTTCAAAAGTTACGGCGAAAATTGCGGAAGCCAGAAATGCTACGATTGGTTCAGATCTGATTTCACCTTCTAACAACCATGATATCTACTCGATTGAAGATTTAGCTCAAATGATTCATGAATTGAAAACAGCAAATGACCAGGCAAAGATTGCTGTTAAAGTTCCCGTAGTTCCTAATATCGGTACCATTGCTGTAGGAATTGCCAAAGCAGGGGCAGATATTATTACCCTTAGCGGATTTGATGGGGGTACAGGAGCTGCAAGAATCCATGCAATACAGCATGTTGGATTACCTGTTGAAATTGGCATAAAAGCGGCTCATAATGCATTGCTTGAAAGTGGACTTCGCCACAAAGTAGAGATTTGGGCAGATGGTGGGATCAAAAGCGCCATGGATGTGTTGAAAGTAATGCTTCTTGGTGCGAACCGTGTTGGATTTGGAACCTTATCCATGATTGCCATTGGCTGTACGACATGCCGAGGCTGTCATTTGGATACATGTCATGTCGGCATTGCTACACAAATTGATACAGAAGCCCAGGCTAAAGAACACGGACTTCGCCGTTTTGTCCCACGGCAATTAGATTTAGCTGTTCAAGGAATAGTGAATTTGTATTCTGCCTTTGGTCAGGAATTAAAAGAACTTGCTGCATCAGCCGGTATTCGTAATTTGCAGGATGCTGTTGGCCGCTCTGACTTACTTGAACAAGTGAAAGGAGCGCGGCAACTTGACCTTTCTTCTTTACTAAATCAAATTGATATGGGAAAAGTTACACAAATGGAACACGTTTTGGCTGACGAAACAATTCAAATGCAAATGGCAGTTGGCGCAGAGTATCTTGATGCCAGCGTAGAAGAT
>DATFAH010000009.1:0-7029 GCA_035254805.1 Caryophanales bacterium
CCCCCGCCTTTTAGTCATGCATATCCATTGGATTATAAAGGTTCACTTCTGTGTTTTTTTCTTGGAACCATCGAAGCGCAAAATCATTTTCGAATAAGAACACATATTGGTCAAAACGATCCTTCACAAGCAGGCTGCGGGAACTGGAAAGATTGTCATCAACCTCATCACTGTCAACCCATCTAGCAATTTTTGATCCTAAGCGTTCCATATAAACTTCTGCATTATATTCGTTTTTCATTCGATGTTCAAATACTTCAAATTGTAGTTGGCCAACAGCTCCTAAGAGATACTCATCTGTTTTCACAGTTTTAAATAACTGGATGGCCCCTTCTTGAACGAGCTGCTCGATTCCTTTATAAAATGATTTTTGTTTCATCACGTTTTTAGCTGAAACTCTTACAAACAATTCCGGTGTAAACTGTGGCAGACGTTCAAATTGGAAATTTTCTTTGCCTGTTGTAAGGGTATCACCAATCTGGTATGTGCCTGGATCATATAATCCAATAATATCTCCACTTACAGCCTCATCAACTGTACTTCGTTCTTCCGCCATAAAGGAAGTTGATTGTGCAAGCTTTATTTGTTTATTTAGTCTTGGGATATTGACTGTCATTCCACGCTCAAATTTCCCTGAACAAATTCGGACGAATGCAATGCGATCACGATGCGCTGGATTCATATTTGCTTGGATTTTAAACACAAATCCTGAAAATTGGTCAGAAAGCGGGTCTATCTCACCAGCAGAAGAATTACGAGCTTTTGGCGGTGGTGCAAATTTCAAATACGTTTCTAAAAACGTCTGAACGCCAAAGTTTGTCAACGCACTGCCAAAGAATACAGGTGTGATTGCACCAGAGGCAACTTTTTCTGGTGAAAATTCGTTACCGGCTTCATTTAATAGGAGAACTTCTTCCAAAGTTTGATCGTAAAGACCTGACATCTTCAATGGATGATCCCCTTCAATTTCTCCGTCCGCATTTAATGAGATATATCTTTCATCCTCTTCTACACGAAATTGCTCAATCCGATTGTAAAAACGATCATAAATACCAAGAAACTCTTTTCCCATTCCAATTGGCCAGTTCATTGGATAGGATTCAATTCCTAATACTTCTTCCAGTTCAGCTAAAAGCTCTAAAGGTGTTTTACCTTGACGATCAAGCTTATTCATAAAGGTGAAAATCGGAATTCCACGCATTTTACAAACTTTAAATAACTTTAATGTCTGTTCCTCTATCCCTTTTGCTGAATCGATAATCATAACAGCGCTATCTACCGCCATCAGCGTACGGTAAGTATCCTCACTAAAGTCTTGGTGTCCTGGTGTATCCAATATGTTTACTTGAAAACCACTATAGTCAAATTGCATGACACTGGATGTAACGGAAATTCCACGCTGTTTTTCAATTTCCATCCAATCACTTGTAGCAAATTTGCCTGTTTTCTTCGCTTTAACAGTACCAGCATCACGAATGGCCCCACCGAACAATAGTAATTTTTCCGTTAAAGTCGTTTTACCGGCATCTGGGTGGGAAATAATCGCAAATGTCCGTCGCGACAATACTTCATCCTTAAAATTCTTACTCATTTTGTCTTCCTCTCTTTTATTAGAAAAACTAATTTACTTAGCAACTTGATAAATGCTTTTGTTTTTCTTACACAATTAAATGTTTTAGCCCATAACTTCAATCTTATATGTCTCTTTACAACTTTGCAATCCTAGATCGATGAAATATACTTATTTTCTTCATGCACTCCATAATATTAGGAGGTTTCCCATTAGTTCCCAGACCTTATACTCCCTGATACCCTTTATAATAGAGACATACTCTGTTAAGGGAGATGTATTTTTTGAATCAAAGTAAAAAAATGATTTCTAAATTCATTCCACTTATTTTAGCAATCTTTATTGTGACTACTGGCATAATCTTGTTCTTACAATCCACCGAAAACGAAATTTCCATACCCTTTTCTTCATTAGAGAAAACGATTCAAAATCAAAATGGACAAACAGTAACTCTTACTGAGCAAGCTGATGGTAGTGTTCATATCGTAACAAAAGATGGAAAATTCATTACCCATGTTCCACCAAACAGTCAAATGATTAGCAAACTTATTGAAAAGTTTAATATTAACTATTCATTTTCAAACAGCAGCCCATATGGAAAATGGATTCTAATTGGTGTTATTTTATCACTTCTAGCTACTGCATTTGCACTTCAAAAAACAAGGGGCGGAATTCGAATTACGAATTCCATGAAAAACAGTATTTCAAAAGCACGTCCACTTCCTTCCATTCGCCTAGAGGATGTTGGCGGTCTTGGAGAAGAAATGAAAGAGGAAATACTACAAACTCTTTCAATATTAAAAGAACCTGAGCGATCTCTTAAGATGGGGATAAAGCCGCCAAAAGGAATTCTTTTATATGGCCCTCCTGGAACCGGAAAAACGTTGCTAGCCCAAGCCATCGCACGGGAACTTAATGCCACTTTCTTCTCAGCAAGCGGCTCCTCTTTTAATGAATTATTTGTTGGTGTTGGGGCAAGCCGCGTTCGTTCCTTATTTCAAAGCGCCCGTAAAGAGCGTTCTGCCGTCATTTTTATTGATGAAGTTGACGCCCTTGCCGGCAGAAGGAAAGCTCATGGCGGTGAAGAAACAGAAAAAACATTAACAGAACTACTTGTTCAGCTAGATGGCGGCCATTCTAACGATGGGATTCTGTTTATTGCAGCAACAAATAGGAAAGATATGCTTGACGAAGCTTTTCTCCGCCCAGGAAGAATTGATTTTTCTTTCCATGTTCCCCTTCCTGATACAAAAGGAAGAAAGGAAATTATTCAAATCCATACTCAAAATAAGCAGCTTACTGATGATGTATTCAGCAGTTTAGGTGATCTTGCTGAAAGTACTTCTGGATTTTCCGGGGCCGATATTCAGTCTTTATTTGAAACTGCTAGTCGACATGCTGTACGCAATGGAAAAGAAATCATTCAAAAGTGTGATCTTGATTATGCACTTGATAGAACCATTTTAGGAAATACATCACGTTCATTATCAGATCAGGAAATGAAACGCCGGGTTGCCATCCATGAAGCAGGACATGCCATTGTTGCTTCCATAACAAAACCAGGCTCAGTTCGGAAAGCAACTATCATTCCTCGCGGCGAGGCACTCGGTTATGTAGCCTCTATTCCAAAAGAGATGCATTTATCAACAACAAGCGAATTACTTGATCAAGTCAGTATGGTACTTGCTGGCGGTGTTGCTGAGCGAATATTCCTTGGAGAGCACAGCATTGGTGTTAGTGGTGACGTGAAGCAGGCAAAACATATCATTGAACAAATGGTTGACACTGGTATGGTTCAAGATGGCTTTAACCTAACGTTTAATAAAGAAGAAAAAGAAACAAAAATGCAAGGCTTATTTCAACAAGCATTAAGAAATACGGAGTCTCTTCTGAAAACAAATCAAGATCCGTATTTTCAATTAGTTGATGCATTATTAAAGAAAGAAACAATTGAAGGATACGAAATTGAGGAAATTGTTAATAAGAAAGAGTCATTTATCTCTGCATAGTCAATCCCAATAGAATCCGTTTGGATCCATAAAAAAGAGAAAGCCCTCACTCGCGATGGAGGAGGGCTTTCTTTTCAGTGCTTTATTTCACAATTAGAATCTGAAGCAAGCAGCACCAACAATAATTAAGAGAATGAATAACACAACGATTAAAGCGAATCCGCCGCCAAAGCCGCCGCCGTAGCCAAATCCACCACAGCATCCACCGTAACCATAGCCACCATATCCAAACATAATAGTTACCTCCTTTTATTTTTTAATAAAAACATCCTCCAAAGCCCCAAGAAGCTCCGATAATGATTAGCAAGATAAACAAAACTACCAACAGGGCAAAACCGCCGCCGTAGCCAACTGGTGCACCCATACCATTACCTCCTTTTTTTAAGTCTATATATCCTATTCACCTAAGCAAAAATGTGCAATAGACACATATACAAATTCCTCAATTTCTTAAAAAAGAGTAAGCCCATTCTTTCAAAGAATCCATTTTCTTCATACAAAAAACCAACAACTGCTTGGTTGTTGGTTTCATGTTAGGCTAGATTGCCATTTTGGGAAGTAAAGGCTAAAGGTTGTTCCTTCGTCTGGAGTCGATTCAACTTCAATTCTTCCACCCATTGATTCCGTTATTTTATATGTTGATGCCAATCCAAGACCTGTTCCATTTACTTTTCCAGATGGAAGCGGCTTGCCAAGCTGGTTCAGAATTTGAGGAGGAATACCAACCCCATTATCTTCAACCACTATATAAACATCCTTAAGCATTTCATGGAGGCAAATATTCACTCGACCTTTTTGTGAACAAGCTTCAATGGCATTTTTAATGATATTCAATAATGCAAATCTCAGTAATGAAGGATCACCTTTTATTGAAATCTGATCCTCCGCAGTTGAAGTATAAATTAAGTCAACATTATGAATATCGGCATATGATTTCATTAATTCAACTACTTGCTCTAACTCGGTTATAAAACTTAAATTCCCTTGTTCTTTCCACTTTTCACCCATAAACGTTAAGTAGTGTTCGAGACATTTCTCGGCTTGTTTCAATTCATTCATTGAGCGAAGAAGATAATAGGATTGCTCTTTAGACAGTTTTTCTTCTTGGACAAGTTTTAAAAAACTATCGGCCGTTTTTAACGGTGAAACCATTTGCTGTGAAATATATACAAGCATATGATTAATGGTATGATTTTTCTCAAATTGAATAACCCTTGAGGTAATATCTTCCATTTCTAACGTAGAATGATGGAAATATAATACCATCCAAAAAGTTAAAAAATTTAAAATTGAAAACCACAACCACAAAGAGATCTCTTTTGATGAAAAGGAATAATCATCCAAAAATTGCGTCCCTAATGCAAAAAAGAGAAGGGAAGCTAATAACAAAATGTAAGGGTACCTTCTTTTCCATTTTGGACTCCAATTACCTGATCGGGGCAAAATAAAGTAAAAAGCTACAAGTAAGAGGACCGTCATCCACAGACCGCCTAAATAAAAACCGGCACCGCCAATCATAAAGCGATACCCCATTAGGATTAGCGAGAGAATAAATCCCACTCTATACCCACCAAATAAAAAGGCCATAATTAATGGAATAAAACGGAAATCTAAAATGTAATCCTTACTAATTGAAACTGGAAATGTCATGCAAATAATGATTGAAATACCGCAAAGGATACTATAGATAATTTTCTGAATGTTTTTTTGACCAAATTTTTTTCGATAAAAAGATTGAAACAGTACCATTGGAAATAAAATACAAAAAAATTGCAATAACCATATTCCTATGTATGATGGCACAATCATCATATCAATGTCCTCCTTTCCAGCTATTAATAGTTTACCAACATGGAATAGAGAAATCTATTACAAATGTCACATTTTTGTCAATTTCATTTAACAATAATTCCCTAATTTCAATTACATCAGATTTTGTGATACTGTATTGGAAGTGATTGATCCCGTAGATCGTGATCGCAAATATTGAAGCACTTACCATTTAAAAATAATGTCATTTTAACATTTCTCTTAGCATTAAAATTGATTCGATGAAGTTGACTTAGACAAGGGGTAATATTCATGAATCATTCTTTTTTTCGGTTTCTTTTAGTGGGAATAGTTAATACAATTGTGGGTTTATCGTTCATGTATCTATTTTTTCATGTCTTTTCCTATTCATACTGGGTTTCAACATTTATCGGCAATATTATTGGAGCATGTATCAGTTATTTTTTAAATCGAACATTCACATTTAAAAGTACTGATGATTATGGAAAAAGTATGGTTAGATTCGCGGTGGTAATTTTAATTTGCTACTTTATTTCCTATTATCTAGGCGAAAAAATAGCTTATTTTTTATTTTCGCAAATTCCTTTCATATCAAGTAAATATGCTGCTGATGCTGCCATCTTATTTGGAACAGGATTATATACGATTACCAATTATTTAGGTCAACGATTATTTGTCTTTCAAAGAAATAATGAATCCAAGTCAGTTAGCAAAAATGGAGACCATCATGTAAAATGATGGTCTCCATTTTTTACTTATAGATAGATCCTCCATTATGCAATGGGGGATTTTCTGTAAAAATTAAAAATAAATAAAGTAAATAACGGAACCTAAAATAATCCGATATACTGCAAATGGAATTAATTTCACTCGGTTAATCAGCTTTAAAAAGAAACGGATTGAAATTAGGGCAAAAATAAAGGCACTTATAAATCCCGTAATAAAGAAAGGAATATCTGTTGTCGATAAGTATTGCCAGTTTTTCATTAATGAGAGCAAACTTGCGCCTGCCATAATTGGTACTGCCATAATAAATGTAAAATCAGCAGCTGCACGGTGGCTCATCCCCATTAGTACACCACCTGAAATCGTTGAACCGGAGCGAGAAAATCCTGGCCATAAAGAAAAACATTGAAACAAGCCAACCGTAAATGCTTGCTTATATGTAATTTGATCCACTGTTTCCGTTTTTGGATGTCTTGGACCAACTAGATCCGCAAGAATCATAAAGACGGCACCAAGCACTAGCCCCATCAATACTGTGATGGTTGAAAATAAATGGTCATCAATATAATCATTAAATAAAACACCTAATACACCTGCTGGAATTAAACCAACAATAACTGGCATTAATTTCAATCTACCTTGACCTGGAACTGGGTTCTTGCCTTGAGGCCCTAGCCCCAAGAAGCCCATAAAGCGATCCCAAAATGTAATAACAACCGCTAAAATCGAACCAAGCTGGATGACGACTTTAAAGGTATTTGCTCCATGCTTAGAAAGAAAATGCGCTGACTTAAGCCACATGTCATCTACAATGATCATATGCCCAGTTGATGAAACAGGGGCAAATTCCGTTACACCTTCGACTAATCCCAAAATAATCGCTTTTAATATCATAAAGAAATCCATAATTAAATTATTCTCCCACTTTCTTAT
>DATFAH010000010.1:0-10534 GCA_035254805.1 Caryophanales bacterium
TGTAAATTACCTAGGTGAGGTGCTTTTAGCAAAAGACTTATAAAAGGGGGAAGAGTTATGTTTACACATAAAATTGATGAAAATTTATCTTTAAAGCTAATTGAATTAAAAGATGCTGAGAGAGTATTTGAACTAACTGACAAATCAAGAAACTATTTAAGAAAATGGCTACCTTGGCTTGATATTACTACAAAAGTTGAGGATACAAAAGAATTTATCCAAGGTTGTTTAACAAGTTATTCTCTGCATAAAGGTATGAATACTGCTATTTTGTTAGATGGAGAAATTGTTGGAATTGCAGGCTACAACACTATAAATTGGTCAAATAAGACAGCATATATCGGTTATTGGCTTGGAGAAGAATACCAAGGTAAGGGCATCATGACAAAAGTCTCAAAGGCTTTGACTAATTATGCATTCACCCACTTAAACTTACATAAGGTAGAAATTAGGGTTGCTACTGAAAATAAAAAAAGCAGGAGCATTCCAGAAAGATTAGGTTTCGCAAATGAAGGGTGTATTAGGCAAGCAGAATGGCTCTATGACCATTATGTTGACCACATTATTTATGGTATTTTAGCGGATGAATGGCTAAATGCTAATTAAACAAAACGAACGTGTGCTTACTCAATTAGGAGTAGAATAAATAAATCATATTATCCTTTTGTATTGCTGCCGATTGGCGGCCTTTTTTGATTAGTTCAAAATATCTCATATTGTATTTCAAATAAATTGACTTTAGCAATTAATCAAACTAAAATATTTGACAAAGGCAACTATATTTAAGGGGTGAGTCTTTTTGTCAAATGAAGAAAGAATCAATGCTGTTCGCCATTTTAATCGGTTTATGACAAGACAAATTGGGGCTTTGCGGGAAGGGTTATTGCATAGTCCTTATTCACTGACAGAATCTAGAATTTTATTTGAAATTGCTAACCATGATAACCTTACAGCTTCCAATTTAATTCATGAGTTGGGATTGGATGCAGGGTATGTAAGTCGGATATTAGCACGATTTGAGGAGAAAGGTCTAGTATATAAAGAGCGTTCTACCACAGATGCTAGGCAGCGTATTCTAAAACTAACGTCTGAAGGAGTAAATGCATTTTCTCAGCTTAACGAGCGTTCATACAAAGAAATAGCTGAACTCCTTGGGGAATTATCGGAAAGTGA
This sequence comes from Caryophanales bacterium, assembly GCA_035254805.1. Lineage (GTDB taxonomy): Bacteria > Bacillota > Bacilli > Bacillales > Cytobacillaceae > JAUZPL01. The sequence continues at coordinate 1,174 of DATFAH010000010.1, forward strand.
ACAACAACAATTAATTAGCGCTATGACAACCGTGGAGGGATTGCTTAGCAAAAAGAAAAACCTTAAATTTTCAGGTCCATACTTTCTTCGTCAACATGAACCAGGTGATATGGGGTGGGTTGTGCAGCAACACGGGATCTTATATTCAAAGGAATACGGCTGGGGCGAGAGTTTTGAAGCACTTGTATCTCAAATTGTTGCGGATTTCATCAATAACTTTAACCCCAAACGGGAACGTTGCTGGATCGCCGAAATGAATGGAAAAATGGTTGGTTCCATTTTTGTCGTAGAAGGAAATGAAGATACCGCTAAACTTCGGCTATTAATTGTAGACCCAATGGCTAGAGGGCTAGGTCTTGGTTCACAATTAGTTGAAGAATGTATTCAATTTTCTAGACGTGTTGGATATAAGAAACTCGTCTTATGGACAAATAGTGTTCTTAAAGAAGCTCGGCATATTTATCAGAAAAAAGGATTTAAACTTATAAACGAAGAAAAACATCATAGTTTTGGGCAAGATTTAGTTGGCGAGACTTGGGAACTTTTACTTTAGTTTAATTCATCTTCGTTAACTTAAATTTCTGGGCTGCCGTTTTGGCTGCCTTTTTAGTATATGGACAGCTAATAGGCCCCTCTGGAGGTCCATCCTCCAGAGGGCAGACTTAGGTGCTTGCACTTTTTCTATTGATTATTGTCCATTAACGGCAAGGAATCTGGAAAGTATATTCTCCCTTTTTTTGTTCCCAAATGGTTTAGATTGCTTGATGTGAGCATTTTATAGGCAATATCTGCTGAAATAAAATGAGCAAAATCTCGAAATTGCTCGTTTGTTATTTTGGTATCAAACAGCAAAAAATAATCTTGAAGTGAAAGTAAGTGGGCATCTTTAAAAAAGGTTTGGCAGTCAGGACAGAACCATTTCCTATTCTTGCGAATGAGTGGTAAATAAAAACAAAGAGGGCAATGGAGCCCTATTGATATTTCTGATTTTTTAATTCCGTATTTTTCGAGAATATAGTTTGTTGGTGGTGTATTCATTTTCATGAGAGTGCGGCTTATTTTCCGAAGTTCCTTTTGTGGAATGAGAGCTTGCGATTTATTTTCAAGCATGTGTACCTTTTTTAGGAAACTAGATGATTTACAAACTTTCTCTCTAATCTTTATGTTTCTTCCGGTAAATGAGAGGATTGAATGCGGATGTGTGAAGACAATCAAATAGTCAATTTCAAGTGTTGGGAAAAGGTTTTTTAAATACGCTTGATGCCTTTGTGCCTGAGCAATTGGATCAGGGTACCCAATCTCTTTTCCATCAACAACTTGAAAAAACTGCTCGTTATCCGTGTCAAAAACTAATTTCCCAGTCATATTTTTTACTTCGATAATGAGTGCAAATTTTGGTGTAAGAAGAAGGGTATCAATTTGGCAATTGTAGTTGCCATCAGGAAGGTTTAAATCGTGGAGAATTAGGTTGTTTTTTGAGTCCAGTGATCTAAGGTAGAAATCAAGTGATTTTTCACCCAAATATCCTGACCGTCTTCTGGAAAGTTCCTCGATCATTAGCGGTCGTTTGGAATGATTTTTAGGAAGTCGCCTCAATAATGCCTCCAAAATCAAAATTGTTAATGGAATTGTCCGTTTTTTTACTATCAAATACTTCACTCCTTTCAAATTTTATATATTAATTCGAAAAATCAGCAAGAAAATCCTCTAAAATTGCAAAATTTTTTTTGGGAAAATATTTTATCCGTCAAACTAAGGCATTTATCCGTCAAAAATTGATTTTATCCGTCAAACTTGAGTGGATATCCGTCAAAAATTCAATTTATCCGTCAAACGGAAATTTTGGTAGCTTACGTTGTATATGCAGAGTATCAGGGTACCGACATTATGTTACGCTTCAAAAACTACTTGCAAATAAAGCATAAAATTTCCGTTTGGAAACTTTATGCTTTATTTTTTCAGGAAATTTGCTTTTCGTAAACTCTTAAAATTTCTTCTAGTGATAGACTCTCGGTATTTTCATACACCATATCTGCTTTTGCTAAAATATCCTTTTTGCCTATACCAACAGCAAACATTCCCGTTGCCTTAATTGCTTCAATTCCCGCTGCAGCATCTTCAATTCCAATGCATTCGATCGGTTCAAATTCTAATTGTCTGGCTGCTGTTAAAAAAATTTCCGGATCTGGTTTACCATTCTTTATCTTTCTGGCATCTACAATCGTGTCGAATTGTTCTGTTAATTCGAGTCTTTTGATCACTGTATAAGCATTCTTACTAACAGATGCTAAACCAATCTTCAACCCTTCCCTTTTAATTTGAAAAATAAACTTTTCTATCCCGGGTAAAATAGCTTTAGGAGTGATTCCTTCTATTAAGCTAATATAATCATTATTTTTTTCTTCTGCTAAGGCAAGTTTTTCTTCCTGATTCAAACGTTTATGAAGCCCGGATGCAACAATAATTTTTTCCAAAGATTCCATTCTTGAGATCCCTTTTAATTCCTCATTAAATTCCCTTGTAAAAGAATAATTCAGTTTTTCGCTTAGTTTTTTCCAAGCTAAATAATGAAATTCTGCTGTATCTGTGATAACCCCGTCTAAGTCAAAAATTATTGCTTTGATTTTCTGCATTTTTTCTCCTCATCCCATGATAAAATGATTGGTTCATTTGGCTTTAGGAGATATGACTGATTGTACACCTTTATGGATAAACTTTTACCATTATGAAGAGTCAAGATTGTTTGATCTGACGCCTTTTCAATTTGAATGGAACGCCCTTGAAATTGTATCGAAAAACGATAACCTTTCCATTTTTTCGGTAAGGCTGGATAAAAGGAGATTCCGTCTTCCTTGATCCTTAGACCGGCAAAACCAAAAACGATGGCTAACCACGTACCGCCCATATTTGCCATGTGAAGTCCGTCTTTTGTATTTCCATGAGTATTTTCCAAATCCAATCTTGCTGTTTCAATAAAATAATCATATGCTTTTTGATTGTAGCCAAGCTTTGATGCCATCATGCTAAACACACAAGTGGATAAGGACGAGTCGTGGGTTGTAATTTTTTCGTAATAATTATAGGAATTTCGAATGGTTTCAATGCTTTGCATATCTTCCAATAAAAAGTGTGCTAACACAGTATCAGCTTGCTTACAAACTTGATAACGGTATAAGGTAAGAGGATGATAGTGAAGAAGTAACGGAAACTTCTCCTTTGGTGTGCTTTTTAGGTCCCAGATTGCTTTTTGTAAAAAGGTATCATCCTGAGGATTTACTCCAAGAGTCTCATCGTAAGGCAAGTACATTTGGTTAGCAGCATTTTCCCATATTAAAATTTCCTCTTCTTGCAAATTGATTTTTTCGCAAAGTGCCAATATATCTGTTTTAAGCAGTCTATAGCACTTTACCGCCCAATACAGATTATATTTAGCCATTACGTTCGTATAGTAATTATTATTGATCATACAAGTATATTCGTCTGGTCCGGTCACGGCATCAATTTTAAAAGTGCCGCCATCAAAATGGCCAATTTCTGCCCAAAGCCTTGCTGTTTCAAAAAGTATTTCCGCTCCAAATTCTTTCATAAAAGTTTCATCATTCGTTACCAGATAATATTGAATAAAACTGTAGGCAATATCTGCACTAATATGATACTGTGCTGTACCCGATGGAAAAAAAGAAGAACATTCTGTACCCGAAATGGTTCTCCAAGGAAAGAGCGCTCCCTTATGATGTCCCATTTCCCTGGCTCGATTTCTTGCGGCATCAAGAGTCGCATAACGATAGAGCAGTAAATTTCTCGCAATATTCGGCTTTGTTATCAAGAAAACAGGAAAAATATAAATTTCTGTATCCCAAAAATAATGTCCTTCATAGCCTTCTCCAGATAGCCCTTTGGCTGCAATATTGGAAAAACTGTCACGGCCCACAGATTGAAGCAAATGAAACAAATTAAACCTGATTCCTACCTGAAGCTTTGGGTCACCATCAATCTGAATATCTGCCGTTTTCCAAAACTCTGTTAAAAAATATTCTTGTTGAGCAAGCAAGCTGGCAAAGTGGACCGTTTCAAGCTTCTTTTGCAAAATGAGGGCTGATTCTAGTAAATCTTCACCATGTCTCATCGTGTCTAAGAAAATAGTCTTTTTTTCGAAGACGAGAGTGTTTGTTAGTTCGCTAATGATTTCCGATTTAATGGAGTCTTCCAGGCAATGATGTATGGATTGAAACGGAGAATCTAGCTGATAGGAAACAGCACAGGCTGTTTTGAGCTTGGAATTCTTCGTTGCACATTCTACATAGGAAACAGAATCTAGTTGCTGAATCTGAGTAACGGTTAACAGTTTTGCATGGTTAGATGCGACTCGAGGATCAGAAGTATCCACATAATTACGTACATTTCCATTAACGGAAGATACAATTCTGACTCGTCCGACGTAGTTTGTTGACGACAGTTCTATTTGCTGGATGAAAACCTCTTTTTCACAAAATGATGCGAACCGCTTGAAACGTATATGGAGTTCTTTTCCTTTAGGTGAGCGCCATTTAAGGTTCCTCTCGGCGAAACCTCTATCAAGATGAAGATGTCGATCAAATGAGAGGACCTCACCATCTTCCATGCTAAAGCGCTCTTCATTCTGTTCATCACCTAGGAATATTTCAATGGTTTGAGTGTCAATGACATTTAGAAGCTTTTGCTGTGTTTCTGGGAATGCATAAAGCTTTTCACCATATGGGATGGATACCGTTTCATAAAAAGCATTCAAGTAAGTACCCCGAATTGTTTTTGTATTTTCTGAATATCCTTCCTCGAAATTACCTCGAACACCCAAATAGCCATTTCCTGTAAAAAATAAACTTTCATCAACTAGCCGTGAATGCTTCTGCCGTTGATTAGAACTGATTTTCCAATCCATTAAAAAACACCTCTTATTTGATTGTTCAAGTTGGAAATAATACTAATTACTCTTTTACCCCTCCAGATGTTAATCCGGATACAATTTGCTTTTGGAAGAAAAGAACAATAATCAATGTTGGAATTGTCACAATCGCTGTTGCTGCTGAAACCTGACCCCAGAGAATTTCAAATTGGGTTCTTAAGAAAGAAATGGCAACTGGTACCGTATGGTATTCCACATTTGGATTTAGCGTAATGGTTAGCAGAAATTCATTCCATGCAGCAATAAAGGTAATGATGGCAGTTGTAAATACTCCGGGAGCAGCTAATGGAAACATGATTTTAAATAATGTTTGAAAGGGTGTTGCCCCGTCTATTTTTGCAGATTCTTCTAATGCTAAAGGTATTTGATTAAAATGAGTCACTAAAATCCAGACAGCAATGGGAAGTGTAATGGTGCTATACGGCAATACGACTGCAAAGGAATTTAACAGCTTAAAGTGTAAAAATAAATTATAAACAGGACCAGAAATAATCATCTGCGGAAACATGGATACGGCAAGAATGAACCCCAATAAAATGTTTTTCCCTTTAAAATGAAAACGGGAAATAGCATAAGCTGAAAAGGTCGCGACTGTTACAATATAGATCGTTGTAGTGGTTGCAACAATCAGGCTATTTTTAATTGCATTTAAGATTCCTTTTTCAAATAATATTGTTATATAGTTTTGGAAAGTCGGATTTTTAGGGATGACACGAAACGCTCCTGTACCAAAAATCTCTCCAGAAGTTTTAAAGGAGGTAATAAATACCCAGAAGAATGGGAATACCATCGCAAACAAATAGAAGATGACAAAAATTCCAAAGATGAACCATAATTTCCGTTTTGATGCCTGCATTTTATACCCTCCTTTAGTTTTTCTCCATTAGGTTTGCACCTAAAAATTTGACAAATAAAATCGCAATAAAAGCGACACATATAAACATGACCATGACAATAACGGAACCATATCCAAAGTTTGTTTGCCCAAACATTACTTTATAGGCATAAATAGAAAGTGTCTCCGTTTCTCCCCCAGGCCCCCCGCCAGTTAAGACATAGATGAGGTCAAACACCCTGAAAGCATCCAGTGTTCGAAACAAAAGTGCAACTAAAATTGATGGTTTTAACAGCGGTAGAGTTACTTTAAAAAAGGACTGAATTTTATTTGCACCATCAATTTGTGCAGCTTCGTACAAAGAATGGGAGATATTCTGTAAACCTGCTAACAAAAGAAGCGCCATATATGGAGTAGTTTTCCAAACATCTGCTAAAATCGCAGAAACCATGGCACCTGAACCACTAAGCAATAAATCTTGAGATTTATCAACAAGCCCGACAATCTCAAAAAAATGAGCGACAATTCCGCTTGAACCATTAAATAAATAATTCCACATTAAAGCTGCTACAGCAGTTGGAATAGCCCATGGGATTAAGGAAGTGGTCCGAATCATTCCTTGTCCAAAGATCGCTTTATTTAAAATAAGTGCAAGCCCTAAACCTAAAACTAATTCAATAAAAACAGATATAATCGTGAACAAGGTAGTATTCCATAAAGAAATCCCGATTCGGTTATCATGAAATACTTTTTTATAGCCTTTAAGTCCAATGAAATTTGACTTGATGATGCTATTATTAAAATCTTCAACAAGTGCTGGAAGATCATCCTTATGGATCAGGGTATACTTGTCATTAAGAGTCTGGACAAGCTTTTTTGAGTCATGATAAAGGCTTTCAATTTTTGCCTTCTCGTTTTTATTTATGGTAATAATTCCCTTTTGTTTCTTGAAATCTTTTTCTGTATCTTCTAGCTTCTTATTAAGCTGTGATACCTGTTTTTGATCCTCTTCATTTTTGATGTTCGGCAAGTCCTCATTTAAAAACATCGTGACGTATAATTGAGTTTCATTAAAGAGAGAGACATTAAAACGTTCATTAAAATATAAACCTGCTTTTTGCTGATCATTAAGGCGGTAATCAAAAAAGGTATAAGTAAAAGATTGCAAAACCGGCCATAATGAGAAAATGCCAATCAATAGTAAGGTGGGAAGAAGGAAAAGCCATTCTTTAATTCCCATTTTCCGCATTCTTTTCACCCTTTCATCTTTGAAGTAAGGTATATTAATGAAAGAAAAAGGCCCTAATTGGACATTAGAGCCTTTTTAAGCTTATAGGAAAGTTTAATTCTTTTAACGTATTAAAGGATTTAATGTACGTTAATAAATAAACAACTCTCAAATCGCATAAGGGCAACTAGGTGATCGCCAGCGCTAAGGCTTGGCGCTAGCCAAGTTTTCTTTAATAATCCTAAAAAAGTCTTAACTTATTTCCATTATTGGCCTTTCGCCGCATTTTCGATTGCTTTAACCGCCTCATCAATGCCTGCTCCAGAGCTTAAATATTTATGAGATTCTATCTGAATCGTATCGGAAACCTTAGAGTACTCAGGAGATACTGGTCGTGCAATTGTTGTAGTAAGTGCTTTTTGGAAACCAGGATAGCTTAACATTTCGTTTGAAGATTTAACCTCATTGTTATCAAGCAAGGCGTTAAAGCCAGGTAAATATCCGCCTTCTGTTGACATGATTTTTTGGCCTTCCTCACCAGCTGCGAACTTAATGAATTCCCATGCTCCATCAACATGCTTAGAATTTTTATTCACACCAAGCAGCCAACCGCCTACAGAACCTCCATTAGGAAGCGGAGCAATGCCTACTTGATCAACTGTTACGGTTACGCCATCTTCTTTTCCTTTAATGCGACCAAATTGATATGGCCAGTTACGGGCAAACACAGCATTACCTTGTTCAAAATTCGTATGTGTTTCTCCTTCCGTAAAGACTAGCAGATCCTTTGGTGAGAAGGATGCTTTTGTAAACTTGTACATGGTCTCAAGTCCGGATTTCACATTTTCATAGGATTTACTAAATTCTGTTACGTTAACTGTTAGTCCCTCATATTGCTTAGATTGGTAAACAAATCCGTATTTTGTATTGTTCTTGCCAGTGTATTTTTGAGCCATCGCATATAGATCATCATACGAGTAGCTTCCACTATCAAGCTTCTGTGCATCATCAGAACTAACAATATCCTTACGGTAATAAAGGAGGCCAAGATCTGGGAAGAATGGCAGAGTATATTGCTTTCCTTTATAATTACCTGACGCCATGGAACCTGAATTAAAATCTGTTTTATTAAGGCTTGCATCATTCATACGTACATCAATTGGTTCTAAATAGCCAGCTCCGGCAAATTCTCCTGCCCAGACAACGTCCATTGATAACACGTCATAATCAGAGGATCCGCTCGATAGGGAATTTAAAAGCTGATCATGCATTTGAGCGGAATCGTTTGTCATTTGTGTCCATTCAACTTTGTATTTTTTTTGGCTTTGGTTGAAGGCATCGATTAATTTTTGAGTTGCTGGTGTATTATCGTTTTGCGCAGCAAATTTTAAGGTGACTGTTTTTTCAGCAGACTTATTGTTGTCTTCAGGCTTTGTTTTATCACTACTGGTTGAATTGCTACACCCTGTCAGAGCGATGCTTGCTGCAAAAGAAAACGCTAATAATTTTGTGAACCATTTTTTTCTCATTTATATTTTGCCCCCTTTTTAGTTGATACTTGAATTTTATAAATTTGAATTCTACAATTATATTAAAAAATGGATATTCATAACAACTTTTTAAGGTGATATTCCCATGAAAATAAAAAATCTCAATATTCAGCGCTTTTATGAAATTCGTGTGGAAAACTTTCGAAATCTTTATTACCATCCTTCTTATGCATTGGAAACTCAGTTAATGGATTGCATTATACGTTGTGATGAAAGTGCAGCAAAGAATATACTTGATCAAATAAATAATTTAGAAAGAGCAAAACTTGCCAATGAGCCGATTCGATCGCTAAAAAACTCATTAATTTGCTCCTGCACCCTTTTTACGAGAGCGATTATAAAAGGTGGGGCATTACCGGAGGATGCCTTTAATCTAAGTGATGTAATGATTCAACAGATTGAAAAAAATAATTCGATTGAACGTTTAAAAGTCCTTGAGTATGAAATGGTTGCTTGTTTTATTGATAGGCTGAAAGCGGCTGACCGTTTAGAATACAATCACGTGGTCAAAAAGGCAATTACTTATATTCATCAAGAAATTTTTCAGGATATTAACTTAGAGAAAATTGCTGAGTATGCAGGTGTCCATCCTGGATACCTTTCAAAAGTATTCAAACATTCAGTCGGTCATACAGTTTCAGAATACATTAATCGTAAAAAAATCGAGGATTCCAAATATTTATTATTACATTCTAGCTCCCCTTTAAGCGAAATTGCACATTTATTCGGATACTGCAATCAAAGTTATTATACCGCCCTCTTTAAAAAATTTAACGGAATAACACCAGGACAATATAAGAACATGT
>DATFAH010000011.1:0-11803 GCA_035254805.1 Caryophanales bacterium
AATTTCTGTTCTTTTCGCAAATACTGGATCCATTCAATTTCTACTTCCCTGCCATAAATATCTCCATCAAAATCTAATAAATGGACTTCAATTGATGGCTTTATTGTAGCTTCCTTATTAAAGGTAGGTTTATAGCCAACGTTACATACACCATTGATCCATTCCCCATTCAGTTTCATCCTGACACAATAAACACCAAGTGGTGGAATGATATAGTCATCATCTAGATCAACATTTGCAGTAGGAAAACCAATAGTTCTACCTCGCTTGTCCCCGTGAACAACTGTTCCAATCGTAGTATAGTTTTTTCCCATTAAAGCTTTCAATTCAGCCATATTTCCCTCATTAAGTCGATTCCTAATTAAGGTTGAGCTAACTTTTTCATTTCCATTCACAAGCTTTGGAACGATATGTGAGGTAAATTTCCCTCTTGAATGAAAAGGCAATGTTTCCATCGTCCCTTTTCCCATTCGTCCATATGAATAATCGAAACCAGCAACAACATGTTTTACATGTAGTCCAATAATGTATTGATCGACAAATTCTTGGGGGAGTAGATTTGAAAATTCTTCTGTAAAATGAACAACAAAGATATAATCAATCCCTAAATCCTCGATGATTCGAATCTTATCCTTTAATGGAGTTATATAATGAATAGGTTCATTCGTTTTCTTTAAAACTACCGAAGGATGGGGATCGAATGTCATAACGGCACTCTTTAGTCCTTTTTCTAAAGCAGATCTTTTTGCTTCTAAAATGACTTTCTGATGCCCTAAATGTACACCATCAAAATAGCCAAGAGCTATGGCCAATGGAGGGATTTCATTTTTTTTCAATTGATGAGGAAAATCAAGCATAATTACTTCCACAATGAAACTCACCTTTTCTATATCAACATAACGAATTATGAATCTTGATCATTTCGTAAAACTTTAACAGGCTTAAGAAGCCCCGGTTTATTTGGGTGTTTCTGATAGATAGCGAGAGCGGCTCCCTCTATTGTTTCAGCAATAATCGGTCCATCCAAATCTTTTAAATGAACTGGTATTTCTAATAAGGACCCATTTTTCACTTTCACTGCTACTTTATCACTAATCATGTATTTCGGCAAATGAGAAAGTGCACTTTCAAGAGGGAAAAGTGCGTCAGAAATCATACCCATTTCCATTTGATTTTCAATTTCTTCAAAAGTTAAACAATCCTCTAATGTGAATGAGGCTGAGCGGACTCTAGTCAGATTGGACATATGGGCAGGGTACCCTAAAGCCTCCCCAATCATCACAGCTAGAGTGCGGATATATGTTCCTTTGCTGCAATCGACTTGAAACTGAAAAGATACCGTTTCACCTTTATATTCTTTTTGATCATCCAACAATTGAATGGAATAAATATTGACCTTTCTTGTTGGTCTTTCAACCTCAATCCCTTTTCTAGCATATTCATATAGCCGCTTCCCATTTACTTTTACGGCTGAATACATTGGTGGTGTTTGTTCAATTTCCCCAGTTAGTGATTCAAGAACATTTAAAATTTGTCCCCGTGTGAATGTTTCAGATATGGTTTTATGTTCGACAATTTCTCCAGAAGCATCTTCAGTAGTGGTAGAAAAACCTATTGTGACCTCGCCAATATACGCTTTTCCTGCATCGGTTATGTATTCCGCTACTTTAGTTGCTTTGCCAATACATATTGGTAAAACTCCTGTTACATCAGGATCAAGCGTCCCCGTGTGACCAACTTTTTTTGTTTTTAAAATTTTTCTTAGTTTAAAAACACAATCATGCGAGGTTAATCCGGCTGGCTTATATAATGGTAAAATCCCTTCCATTCCAAGCCCTCCTTTCCATTGATTTAAAGAAAACTTGGCTAACACCAAGCCTTAGCGCCGGCGATTGCCTAGTTGCACTTATACTTTCTTATTAGCTAAAAAATGGATAGACAAGTGTCTATCCATTCCTCTTCTCTACTCATTATCTGTTGGTTTTTCTTCTTTATGCAATTGATGAAGAAGTGATTCAATTCGATTTCCATAATCGACTGATTCATCAAATTCAAAGATAATTTCAGGTGTTTTACGAAGACGGATACGAGTTCCTATTTCAGATCTAATAAAGCCTGTTGCTTTCACCAAACCTTTTAGCGTATTCTCCCTTTCTTCTTCATCACCTAAAACGGATATATAAACCTTTGCTTGTTGAAGATCACCTGTAACCTGAACATCCGTAACGGTCACAAAGCCGATTCTTGGGTCTTTTATCTTTCGGCCGATGATATCACTGAGTTCCTTTTTCATTTGTTCTCCAACACGGTTTGCTCTGTGGCTCATACTTATTCACCTCTTAACTTAAAGCCATTCTATCGCGGTGATTGTTCTTTCTATTTCGGGAAACGAGTCAATCAGCTTTAATGCATTTTGCAGTTCCCTCTCAGTTGAAACTTTGCTTGCGGTAACAGAAGCAATGGCGATCTTTGTCCTTTGCCATACATCTTGATAGTCAACCTCAGCAACAGATACATTATACTTTTGTTTCAAGCGGGAAAGAATCCGTTGCAGGACGGCTCGTTTCTCTTTTAATGAATGGGCATCTGAAATCATACATTCACAAACGGCTGTGCCGATGATCATTTACGTTCCACTTCCTCCATCACATAGGCTTCAATAATGTCTCCTTCTTTCACATCATTGAAGTTTTTAATGGTTATACCACATTCGTAGCCTTGGGCTACCTCTTTTGCATCATCCTTAAATCGTTTCAAATCGTCAATTTGTCCTTCAAAAATAACGACACCATCACGAATTAACCGAATACCACTATCACGGGTAATTTTACCATCTGTAACATAAGAACCTGCAATTGTTCCAATTTTTGAAACTTTGAAGGTTTGACGAACTTCGGCTTGACCAATAATTTTTTCAACAAACTCAGGATCAAGCATTCCCTTCATCGCTGCTTCAATTTCTTCAATTACTTTATAGATAATACGATGAAGGCGGATGTCCACTTTCTCAGCCTCAGCAGCACGTTTGGCATTTGCATCAGGACGAACGTTAAAGCCGATAACAATCGCATTTGAAGCAGCTGCAAGCGTAATATCTGATTCATTAATAGCACCAGCACCACTATGAATAATTTTAATATTAACACCCTGTACATCGATTTTTTGCAATGATGCTGCAACAGCTTCAGCAGAACCTTGAACATCTGCTTTAATGATGACATTCAGATCCTTCATTTCACCTTGCTTTAATTGTTCGAATAGGTTGTCTAGGCTGACACGGGATTTTTCTCCACGAGATGCAGCAAGCGCCTGCTGTGCACGAGCTTCTCCAACCTGACGAGCTGTCTTTTCATCGTCAAACACAACGAAACGATCTCCGGCTTGTGGAACATCACTTAAACCTGTGATTTCAACAGGTGTGGATGGTCCAGCTTCTTTTACACGACGGCCTAAATCATTAACCATTGCCCGTACACGACCAAATGTGTTACCAACAACGATTGGATCACCAATTTTCAGCGTACCGTTTTGAACAAGCAGTGTCGCAACAGAACCACGGCCCTTATCAAGCTGTGCTTCGATAACAGTTCCTACAGCGTTACGGTTAGGATTTGCTTTGTATTCTTCTACTTCACCAACAAGTAAAATCATTTCAAGAAGGTTATCAATACCTTCACCTGTTTTTGCAGACAGCGGAACAAAAATGGTATCTCCACCCCATGCTTCAGAAACTAAACCATGTTCAGTTAGTTCTTGCATTACGCGATCAGCATTTGCTGCTTCTTTATCCATCTTGTTAACAGCAACAATAATTGGTACTTCTGCAGCTTTTGCATGGTTGATTGCTTCAACTGTCTGTGGCATTACTCCATCATCTGCTGCCACAACAAGAATGGTAATATCAGTTATTTTTGCTCCGCGTGCACGCATGGTTGTGAAGGCAGCATGTCCTGGTGTATCAAGGAAGGTAATTTTCTTACCATTTTCAACAACTTGATAAGCACCGATATGCTGGGTAATTCCACCCGCTTCACCTTCCGTTACTTTCGTGTTTCGAATCGAGTCTAGCAAAGTTGTTTTACCATGGTCAACGTGACCCATAATCGTTACAACAGATGGTCTTTCTACTAAAGATCCTGCCGCGTCCTCTGTAAAATATACTTCAAGATCGGTCACATCAATTTTGATCTCTTCTTCTACTTCAACACCGTATTCACCTGCGATCAGTTCAATCGCATCTTTATCCAATGATTGGTTAATCGTTGCCATCACACCAAGTAAGAAAAGTTTTTTGATAATTTCTGATGGCTCACGATGTAATTTTTTACCAAGCTCTGCAACTGTTAAAGATTCACTGAAAGTAATTTTCGTTGGAAGCTCTTTCTCTTTTTTCTTTTGCGGCTGAGCTTGTTGAACAGGTATATGTGGCTTTTTATTATTTTTTTGGTGATTTCGGTTTTGTTGACCAGGCTTGTTAGTTGGTTTTCCTTTACTAAATGCCTTATTTTCTTTTGACTTATATTCTTGATCGTGTTTTTTGCCTTCTTTAGCCTTAGGAGGAGCAACCTTTACCTTGTTAGGAACTACCGCTTTATCATCATCGTCTTCAAAAGCTTTTGGAGCTGTTTTAGGTTGAATTTCAGGTTTGGGTTTTTGTGGCTGGGAAGGTCTTCCGTTTTGGTTGTTTGAACGAACTTGATTTGAGTTTTGTTTCATTTGTTTTTGTTGCCCTTTGTCTTCCTTTTTATTGTATATTGCATCAAGCTTAACGATCGCGTCGTCTTCTATAGTTGCCATATGATTTGAAACCTCTATATTCATATCTTTTAATTTTGCAATAACATCCTTACTAGAAATGTTGTGTTTTTTTGCGTATTCGTATACACGCGTTTTACTCATACTTTCACCCCCGCTAGAATTAATCGAGCAAGTTACCGAGTTTTTTGGCAAATCCATTATCCATTACAGCTACAACAACGCGGGCTTCTTTACCAATTGCGTTCCCTAGAAGATGGCGATTTTCCACAAATTTGTATGGAATTTCATACGATTTACATTTATCCGTAATTCTTTTTGTTGTATTCATCGATGCATCTCTCGATAATAAAATCAATTTCGCTTTTCCGCTGCGGATCTCCTTTAAAGATAGCTCCTCACCCGTAATAATTTTCCTCGCTCGATTGGCCAAGCCAAGCAATGACATCCATTGATTTGTTTTCATTAGGATTGTCGGTTCTCCTTCTCAATAAGCTCTAAAAGCTCATCATATAACTCGTTTTCGATTTTCACTTGTAAATGGTTAGATAAGGTATTTTTTTTCTTTGCGACCTCGATTGCTTCCTTATCCTTAGAGATATATGCCCCTCTACCGGATTTTTTCCCGGTCAGATCGATGGAAACTTCCCCTTCCTTAGAGCGAACGATTCGAACGAGCTCTTTCTTAGGTTTCATTTCACCGGTTGCAACACATTTACGCATTGGTATTTTTCTACGATTGTTCACAACCATTCACCTCACTCGTTACTCCATGTCCTCATCAAAATCAAAGTCAAGGTCTGTCTCATTTTCAAAAAGCTTGATGGTTTCTTCCCGTGGGAAAATTCCAAGCTCACGTGCATCTGTTTCAGATTTAATATCTATTTTCCAACCTGTTAACTTAGCTGCCAAACGTGCATTTTGTCCACGTTTGCCAATGGCTAGAGATAATTGATAATCCGGTACAACAACTGTCGTTGCCTTATCAGCTTCATTTACCATAACATCAAGCACTTTTGAAGGGCTGAGGGCATTTGCAACAAAAACAACAGGATCATCTGACCACTTCACGATATCAATTTTTTCACCCTTTAATTCATTCACAATCGCTTGAACGCGGGTACCTTTTGGTCCTACACATGAACCTACTGGATCCACTTCAGAATTTTCGGAATGGACCGAAATTTTGGAACGATCCCCTGCTTCACGCGCAACTGATTTAATTTCAACTGTTCCATCATAAATTTCAGGTACTTCAATTTCAAACAAACGCTTTAGGAGGCCAGGATGTGTCCGTGAAACAAAAATTTGCGGACCTTTCGTTGTTTTCTCTACCTTAGTAATGAAAACCTTAATACGGTCATGTGGTTTATATCTTTCATTAGGCATTTGCTCATTTACTGGTAATAACGCTTCAATTTTCCCGAGGCTTACATAAATAAATTTAGCATCGAGTCTTTGGACAATCCCAGTCATAATATCTTCTTCACGGTCGATAAATTCAGAATAGATAATTCCTCTTTCCGCTTCACGTACACGCTGTGTGACAACCTGCTTAGCAGTTTGTGCAGCAATCCGTCCAAAATTCTTTGGTGTGACTTCCATCTCCACAATATCTTCAATCTGGTAGTTTGGATTGATTTTTGTAGCTTCTTCAAGTGAAATTTCCAGACGCGGATCAAATACTTGATCCACAACTTCTTTTCTGGCAAAAACTCTTATTGAGCTAGAGTCTAAGTTTAAATCTATTCGAACATTTTGGGCTTGATTGAAATTACGGCGATAAGCCGATACAAGTGCTGCTTCAATTGCTTCAATTAGAACATCCCTGGAAATGCCCTTTTCTTTTTCCAGTAATGTAAGAGCATCCAATAATTCGCTGCTCATCTTACAAATCCCCCTTACTTCCTATTCGGTTTTCATGGTTTAATTCATTATATAAAATGTTTAGCTTCCTTCGTTTCTTAAAGAAGCCATGCTTCGAACAGATTCAGTAACAATGCCTCTTTATGAAAAACTAACAGCCAAACGGGCGCTGGCAACTTTTTCATATGGAATGATAACGGTTTTTTTACGGGTTTTTATTTTCACTTCAATTGTGACAGAATTTCCATCAAAGTCTAACAGTGTACCCTCAAAGGCTTTTTCACCATCAATAGGTTCATATGTTTTCACATAGACATTTTTCCCGATTGCTTTGTTAAAATCTTTTTCTTTTTTTAGTGGACGCTCTGCACCTGGCGAAGATACTTCAAGAAAGTAGTTTTGTGGAATCGGATCAACTTCATCAAGTTTTTCACTTAATTTTTCACTAACAAGTCCACAATCTTCAATGTCTACTCCGAGTTCTTTATCTATGTATACCCGAAGAAACCAATTTTTTCCTTCTTTTACATATTCAATTTCGACTAATTCTAATCCAAACTCTGTTAAAATTGGTGCAACAAGCCCCTCAACCACTTCCGTTACCTTGCTCATGCTTACCCTCCTTTACAATCTTATAAATTCTTATTTAATGTATTTAACGGGTGTCAACAAAAAATCTGGACACAATACGAAAGAGTGGGTTTCCCCACTCTTGAACACGAGAGTATTTCTTAGTATTTCCAATAAAACTATATCATAACCATTATTGATATGCAAACAAAATCGCATAATAGCAAGGATTTGGAACAAAAAACGGTGGCAGCAGAAAATGATCACCTAGAATAATGATAATTGATTTTGTTCTGGAAGTTCCCCAAGGCAGCCTTGTTTATCCAAGTATTCAAGAATTGTTTTTGATACTTTTCCTCGTTGCTGCAAATCTTCTTTTGATAAAAATTCGCCATTTTTGCGAGCATTCACAATATTGACGGCAGCATTTGCCCCAAGACCTGGAATAGCGTTAAATGGCGGTATTAATGAATTTCCATCAATAATAAATTCTGATGAAGCAGATTTATATAAATTAATCTTTTGGAAAGAGAATCCTCTCTCCGTCATTTCAAGTGCTAGTTCCAAAACGGTTAGCAAGTTTTTTTCCTTATTTGATGCCTCAAGACCTTTAGCATTGATTTCAGCAATTTTTGAACGAATTGCAACAGATCCTTTTGACATTGATTCAATATCAAAATCTTCAGCCCTAACCGTAAAATACGCAGCATAGTAATAAAGTGGATGATGCACTTTAAAGTAAGCAATTCGAACAGCCATTAACACATATGCAGCAGCATGTGCTTTCGGGAACATGTACTTAATTTTTTTACAAGAATCAATATACCACTCAGGTACTTCGTTTTTTTGCATTTCTGCTTCCATTTCTTCTGTTAAGCCTTTACCTTTACGAACAGATTCCATGATTTTGAATGCGAATGAAGGTTCAAGGCCCTGATAAATAAGATAAACCATAATATCATCTCGACAACCAATTACTTCACTCAGCGTACATATTTTATTTTGAATTAACTCTTGGGCATTACCGAGCCATACATCTGTCCCATGCGATAGACCTGAAATTTGAACCAACTCAGAAAAAGTCGTTGGCTTTGTATCCTCAAGCATTTGCCGAACAAATCTTGTCCCAAATTCAGGGATGCCAAGTGTCCCCGTTTTACACATGATTTCTTCTTCTGTTACCCCTAATGACTCTGTCCCACTGAAAATTTTCATTACCTCAGGATCATCTGTAGGGATTGTTTTTGGGTCCATCCCGCTTAAATCTTGAAGCATTCGGATAACAGTTGGATCATCGTGGCCGAGAATATCTAGCTTCAGAACGTTATCATGAATCGAATGGAAATCAAAATGGGTTGTCCGCCATTCTGATGTTCGATCATCAGCTGGAAATTGAATCGGTGAGAAATCAAAAATTTCCATGTAATCTGGGACAACGATAATACCTCCTGGATGCTGTCCAGTTGTTCTTTTCACACCGGTACATCCTTTGGCGAGTCGGTCAATTTCTGCATTTCGCAAATGAAGATTATTATCTTGTTGATAGGCCTTCACATATCCAAATGCTGTTTTATCTGCAACAGTACCAATCGTTCCTGCTCGGAATACATTGTCTTCGCCAAAAAGAACTTTCGTATAGTTATGGGCACGCGGCTGATATTCCCCCGAAAAATTCAAATCAATATCTGGGACTTTATCCCCTTTGAAGCCAAGGAAGGTTTCAAACGGAATATCGTGTCCGTCCTTTCGATACTTCCCGCCACAGTTAGGACAATTTTTATCTGGTAGATCAAACCCGGATCCGACTGAACCATCATTGAAAAATTCAGAGTTTTTGCATGTAGGACAAATATAATGTGGTGGCAGTGGATTAACCTCTGTGATTTCCGTCATGGTTGCAACAAAAGATGAACCGACAGAACCACGCGAACCAACAAGGTAACCATCATCAAGCGACTTTTTGACAAGCTTATGAGAAATTAAATAAATAACGGCAAATCCATGTCCAATAATACTTTTTAGTTCTTTCCTAAGACGCGCTTCTACCATTTCTGGAAGAGGATCTCCATAAATCTTTCGTGCCATTGAATAACTCATTTCGCGCATTTCCTCTTCTGCGCCTTCAATTCTTGGGGTATACAATTCATCCTTAATTGGCTTAATGGAATCAATCATATCAGCTATTTTATTTGTATTCGTGACAACGATTTCTTTAGCTTTTTCAGAACCAAGAAATGAGAATTCATCAAGCATTTCATTCGTTGTTCTAAAATGAACATCAGGCAGCTGATGTCGATTCAGCGGGTTTGCGCCACCTTGTGAATTGATTAAAATTTTCCGATAGATTTTATCATTTTCATTTAGATAATGGACATTTCCTGTGGCTACTACCGGAATTTTTAGTTTATCTCCGAGCTTGACAATGTTGCCGATAATCTCTTCAAGTGACTTTTCATTGCGAATAAGCTCCATTTCAATTAACGGAGCATAGACGGGTTTTGGCATCACTTCTAAGTAGTCATAAAATCCCGCTACAGCTTCCACTTCCTCAGGTGATTTTTGCATCATTCCTTCAAAAACTTCACCTTTATCACAGCCGGAACCAACAATAATCCCTTCACGATATTTTTGAAGAATGGACCTTGGGATCCTTGGTACCCTGTAAAAATATTCCGTATGGGCAATCGATACAAGTTTAAACATGTTTTTTAGGCCCAATTCAGTTTGGGCAATAAGGATACAATGATAAGGTCTTGCGCGCTGATAGGCATTCCCTTTTCCCATGTTTTCATTCAATTGATCATGGTATTCAATACCTTTACTTATCGCATCTTTTAACATTTTCATTAAAAGGTAACCTGTTGCTTCAGCATCATAAATTGCCCTATGATGCTGTGTTAATTCAATGTCAAATTTCTTTGCGAGAGTATTTAAGCGGTGATTCTTCATCTCAGGATATAGAAAACGTCCAAGCTCCAGTGTATCAATAACAGGATTTTTCGCTTTTTCTAAACCCATTTTCTTATAACCAACATTTAAAAATCCCATATCAAATGAAGCATTATGGGCAACGAGAACATCATTTTTTGCCCAAACAGAAAAACGTTCCAGAACTTCCGCTACTTCTGGGGCATTTTGCACCATGTCATCCGTAATACCGGTCAAATTAATCGTTGTTGCAGATAAACGATGATGAGGATTTGCAAATGATTCAAAACGGTCAATGATTTCCCCATCTTTAATTTTTACAGCGGCAAGTTCAATAATGGTATCATATACAGCTGAAAGTCCAGTCGTTTCAACGTCAAAGACAACGTAGGTATCTTCGGTTAATAGGCGATGTGCTTCATTATAGGCAATCGGTACACCATCATCTACTAAATTAGCTTCGATCCCATACAGAATTTTAATATCATTCTTTTTTCCTTCACTGAATGCTTCTGGAAAAGATTGTGCCACTGCATGATCTGTAATCGCAATTGCTTTATGTCCCCATTTTTTCGCTTGGGCAACGAGATCTTTTACCGGTGTTACAGCATCCATTTGACTCATTGGGGTATGAAGATGAAGTTCCACACGCTTTTCATTTTCAAGTGCAGTATCCATACGACTTATAGGCTTTATTTCATTAATGTCATTTCCGATCATAATTAAATCGCGGACAAATGTGTCATTTTGGATGCTTCCTCTTACTTTAACCCACATACCTTTTTTGACATGCCGAAATAGTGTGGCATCTTCCTTATCCCGAGAAAACATTTTAACTATAATAGAGCTAGTATAATCTGTAATTTTAAATGTTAAGAGTGTGCGGCCACTGCGAAGTTCTTTTGTTTCTGCATCAAAAATATATCCTTCAATGGAAACTCTTCTTTCTTCATCTACTATATCAATTAAACTACGGAAGTCAGCATTATCCTTAATCGTTAGACCAATCGTGAGAGGACCTTGCAATCCCTCATCCATGTTCTTATCTTTTTCAGCTTCCTTCTTCTTTATTTCAACCATCGCAAGTTGAGCGCGTTCTTGATCTTCTTTTTGTTTATCAATTAAAAACTGCTCATATTCTTCATTTTTTTCCATCGTCTTTATTTCAGTATCAATCAGAAGCAATGGGAAACCAAAAGATTGATAGATTTCTGAAATTACACTGCCATATTTACGTTTTATAGTTAAACCTTCCATGTCATTACGGACATTTATCATTAGTTTATTTCCTTGTACCACTGGAAGCTGTTCAGTAAATAGTTTTAATAGTGGTGGGGCAATCCCATCAATCTGTTGGATACATTGATTCCAATACCCATGTAATAATTCTTCTGAAAAACTTTGCTCTAAAACCTGAATTTGATAGGTAATATGGGCAATCGGTGAAAACGTTCTTTCCAATTGGGAAGTAAAACGAACATACAAAAGGAATGGCAATATTTTCTCAATAGTAAGGCGAAAGTGCCATTTTTTTTCATTCTTTCCAACCATTACATTTTCCATATATGCATTTTGAAAATGAACGACTTCATCATCATCCGTTAAGTGAATTTGCTGAAGCAAGTGGCGAAATAGCTGTTTCTTTTCCTCTATCGTATGTTCACGCATAATATCTCTCCCCTCT
>DATFAH010000012.1:0-3150 GCA_035254805.1 Caryophanales bacterium
TTCTTTTTCGGCACGGTGCCTTCTTTGATAGCCTGACAGAAAAGTAAATGGATATGAGGAAGGTCCTCTTTTTTTCTTTTCACAAATCCAATGTCGATCTGATTGATTTTATCTACTAGTTTAATCCACTTTACATCTTCCCGTGTTGCAATACTGGAAAATTCGGTAGGCAATAATGTAACACTATTCGTGACTGCCACATTTTCTAAAAGAACTTCCCAGCTGTCATTTTGAAATATGATATTTGGATCAAACCCAGCTTCATGGCATCGATCATATATGATATTTCCTAAAACAAAATCTTCAGACAAAATACTAAATGCCTCTTCTTTTAAATCCTTTAATTTCAACGTTTTTCTTGATGCAAGCGGATTATCCTTGCTGACAACTACTGATACATCGTATCGTGGCAGCGGCGAAGTAGTAGGTTCTATTTCAAGGTTATCGTAATAAATAGGAAAAGATATTAAACCTAAATCTAATTCACCTGTTGAGACCATTTCCTGAATACGTTTTGAGCCTTTTTGTATTAACGTCATTTTAAGGTTAGTATGTGATGAAATAAACTCAGAAATGGTTTGCATGTATTTTATTGATAAAAGCACGGTAATTCCGATTTTTAGTGATCCCTCTGCATTATTTTCTTTCCCGCGAATTAATTCTGTTAAATCATCAATATCTTTTACTATCTTTTTTCCTCGTTCATTAAGCAATGTTCCATTCTCAGTTAACTCTATTCCACGATCTGAATTATAAAAAAGCTTCGTATTTAAATCAGACTCCAGCTTTTGGATTGTCCAAGTCAGAGTAGGTTGCGTAACAAACAAACTTTTTGCTGCAATTGAATAACTTTTCGCATTTGCGATCGCAATAAAGTAACGTAATTGTCTAATATCCATAATTAATTCCCCTAATATTTGTAATTAAAATTTTTTAATAGCAGCATAGATTTATTCTATTTTACTAGTGTTTATATTAGTTTTAAAATTTAGTGTAAGAAAGCGTTTTCCAACACGCTGATAGTAAAAAGAGTCATAAATTAATAGTAGCATAAATTTCATGAATTTTTCAAATCATCTCAAGGTGAATAAATGACTATAGAAAGGGTTGTTACGTAAATGAAAAAGAATAAAATACACAAGTTTAATTTAGATTCATTGTTGGATAGTATGAATGAATATTTTCCAATGTATCAAATATTAGATGAGGCGGGTAAGGTGGTAGCTCCTGATTTAATGCCTAATTTATCTGATGTTGAATTAGTAGAATTAATGGAAAGACTCGTTTGGGGAAGAACATATGACACAAGGGTAACGATTTTAAATCGCCAAGGATTACTCGGAAACTATGCACCATCAGGTGGACAGGAAGCAAGCCAATTAGCCAGCCAATTTGCTTTAGAAAAAGGAGATTATTTACTTCCTACATATCGTGATCTTCCACCACTTGTACAACATGGGATGCCATTGAAGCAAGCGTTCTTTTGGTATAAAGGCCATGTGTCAGGAAACATGTTTCCACATGATTTTGCAGCGATGCCAGCTCAAGTAATCATTGGAGCACAGTACACTCAAGCAGCAGGAGTAGCTTTAGGGTTCAAAAAACGTAATAACCAAAAGGTTGTCATGACTTATATCGGAGATGGCGGAACATCTCAAGGGGATTTCTATGAGGGAATAAACTTTGCTGGAGCTTTTAATGCACCTGCAATCTTTATCGTTCAAAATAATTTATTTGGTATCTCAACTCCAAGACATAAACAAACCAAAGCAAAAACTTTGGCTCAAAAGGCTGTGGCAGCAGGGATTCCAGGAATCCAAGTTGACGGAATGGATCCATTAGCCATCTATGCAGCAGTAAAAGAAGCTCGAGCATATGCTATTGCTGGAAATGGTCCTGTTTTAATCGAAACAATGACCTTTAGATATGGTCCACATACGATGTCAGATGATCCAAAACGTTACCGTTCACAAGACCTAGTAGGAGAATGGCAAAAACGTGATTGCTTAATACGCATGCGTAACTTCTTAATTGAAAAAGGCTTATGGTCTGAAGAAAAAGAAAATGAAGTAATTGAAAAAACAAAGCAGGATATTAAAGACGCACTTGATGCTGTAAATAATGAAGCACCTCAAAAAGTATCCACATTTCTAAAGAATATGTATAAAGAAGCACCTCAAAATATTCAAGAGCAAATCCGCATTTATGAACAGAAAGAGAGGGCGTAAAGATGTCTCAAAAAACAATGGCACAAGCAATTACAGAAGCACTTAGTCTTGAATTAGAAAGAGATGAAAATGTATTAATCTTTGGCGAAGATATCGGCTTAAATGGCGGTGTATTCCGTGCAACAGAAGGTCTTCAAGCAAAGTTTGGCGAAGATCGAGTATTTGATACGCCACTCGCAGAATCTGCGATTATTAGTGCAGCTTTAGGCTTAGGATTAGCAGGTTTCCGTCCAGTTCCTGAAATTCAATTTTTTGGTTTTGCCTTTGAAGCAATGGATGGAATCATGGGTCAACTATCAAGAATTCGCTATCGAATGGGTGGAGAGCGCTCAATGCCAGTGACAATCCGTGCTCCTTACGGTGGAGGAGTTCATACCCCAGAACTTCACTCTGATAGCTTAGAAGGAATTGTTGCACAGGCACCTGGCTTGCGTGTAGTTATTCCAAGCAACCCTTATGACGCGAAAGGACTATTAATCTCTTCTATTCGCAGTGATGATCCAGTTATTTTCTTGGAACACTTAAAACTATATCGTTCTTTCCGCGGTGAAGTTCCAGATGAAGCGTATATGGTGCCACTTGATAAAGCAGCCATAACAAGAGAAGGATCAGATGTAACTGTTATTGCTTTTGGCGCTATGGTACATGAGGCATTAAAAGCAGCAGAAAATCTAGAAAAAGAAAATATTTCAGTAGAGGTTATTGATTTAAGAACAGTTGCACCAGTAGATATGGAAACAATACTAGAATCTGTTAAAAAGACAGGCCGTGTTGTTGCCGTGCAAGAAGCACAGCGTCAAGCAGGTATAATGGGTAGTGTCATGTCAGAAATTGCTGAGCGAATTTTCTTATACTTAGAAGCACCTGTCAGCCGTGTGACAGCGCCAGATACAGTATTCCCATTTAGTGCAGCCGAACATGC
>DATFAH010000013.1:0-12561 GCA_035254805.1 Caryophanales bacterium
AATTCAAGGAATTCGTTAGAAACAATCCAAAAGTTATCCAAGAAGTTCGAAAAGGAAATGCCACGTGGCAAGAATTATATGAAGATTGGTATTTGTTAGGAGAAGAGGATTCTCGGTGGGATTCGATCGGTGAAGAAAGAAACAATGAGACAGAAGAAGCTTCAGATAAAAAATCCGATTTTGTGTCTTCGATAACAGGAATGCTTAAAAAGATGGATCCTAATCAAGTTCAACACCATATTAATAGTTTGAGCCAAGCAATTGGTGCCATTCAAGGTTTGCTAACGCAGTTTCAAGGAAACAATCAGCCAAATCAGGTGAGGGAAATAGAGGGTCCTAAGAATCCTTTTTCCTTTAGAAAGGACTAAGTAAGGTGATGTATAAAATGAGAAGAGATGTAATGGAATACCTTGATGGTCAAAAAGATCTTAAACGATTTATTAGGGAACAACCATATTGGTATCGTAAGCTGTCAAGAAATCCATCTGACTTAGAATCACTTCAAATTGCATCCTTACATTATTATAAAAAAACAATTCCACATCAAGTAGAAAAGTTTTCAAATGGGGTTCAGATGGCTTCTATGATGTTCAATATGTTTCAAGCTATGAATAGCAAACAATAATATGACCCTTACAATTAAATAGGGTCTTTTTTATTGTTGGAAAAGAGTAAAAAATGAAAAGGAGGCGAACAATACAAGCAAAAGGAGTGTGTATGTGGATGGAAAAAATGATGATATTTCTTATAAGTTTTCTTTTGCTTGGAATTTTGCCAGGTTGCTTGCCAAAGCCTAAGATATTCTCCGTGCCAGATATTCAGTTACTGAAAGAAAAAACGGTGAGTGCTTCCGATCAATTGATAACAAAAAAACCTTCTATGTCCGTTCGTTATCAAACAAACGGAAATAGCTTATTGGTTGAATGTGTTGTCTCTGGGATTACTTTTAGAGAGATGGACCACTCTAAGGAAAATGTGGGTAAATTAGTTATCTGGCTAGATGGGAAGAAAAAGCAGGAAGCTTCTGCTGCTGCTTTTATTATGAAAGGCCTTTCAAATGGAAAACATCAGTTAAAACTTGAAGTAGTAAACCTCCAAAATCAACCTTATGGACTAAGTAAAGAACTTGAAATAAATATTCATAATGATTAGGAAAATTAGCATGGACCTCTAATTCATGATAAAATAAAAATTGGAGGTGAGCAGGTGTGCTTGCTACATCTGAGAGAATTGAAATACTAGACCAAGTAGATTATTTAGTGAATATGATTTTAAACTCTGATATTGCCGCACAATATCGAATTTGTTTATATAACCTTAATTCCAATAAGGAATCCCAAAGGAAAATCCGTCAATTTGTCCAGCTTAAAGACTTATATGAGGATGTTCAACGTTTTGGAAAATATCACCCTGATTATAAAAGGGTAATGAAGGAAGTTAGGGTAGCAAAAAGAGAAATGGATTTAGACCCTAATGTTGCTGAATTTAAAATAGCCGAAAATGATCTGCAAGGTTTATTGGATGAAATTAGTGTCCTAATAGGCGGTGCTGTATCTGAGAATATAAAAGTACCTACCGGAAATCCTTTTTTCGAAACCTCACATAGTTGTAGCAGTGGAGGCTGCGGGCATCATTAATTTTATGAATTGAAAATAAGTAATTTTATATGCTAGACTAAATAATAACGATTTGTTTTGAAGGGGAAAATAGTATGTTTACACAGAGACAAGGATTGGTAGTTTGGCTTTATTCATTAAAGCAGGCTAAAATGTTAAGACGGTTTGGGAATGTTCATTATGTCTCCAAGAAATTAAAGTATGTGGTCCTTTATTGTAATCAAGATGAATTAGATGGAATAATGGCAAAGTTAAATTCATATTCGTTTGTTAAAAAAGTGGAGCCGTCCTATAAGCCGTTTTTAAAAGTCCAATTCGAAAATTCTGCTCCTGATAAAGCAAAGGAATACGATTATAAAATGGGAATTTAGTTCGTTAATCAAAGAGCCTGACTCATTCAAAAGGTTACATATCGTGTTATATGTAATGTTTTTGTGGTCAGCTCTTTTATTTTTATCAATGTCATAAGGATGGTTTGACCCATGGTAAGGAAAATATTGTTAACTGTCCTTTTTTTAGGATTTTTAGGAATTCTATATTGGCAATGGCCAATATTTGATAGTAAAAACAGAGATGTTCAAGGAATTTCCACCCCTGTTATTCAGGAAATTACCGTAAAAACAAAATTGGACTCTTTACAAGTCACGCAAATTTTTTATCATTTAAATCCAAATGGTGAATATCGAATTTCAGTGCCTGAAATGATAAATGAATGGTCATGTGTGAAAAAAAACGGAGCACCGTGTGTCCAAAAAGATAGTAAATCAAAAAGTTTTCAGCCGGAATCTACTGGGACGTTAAAATTCCAATTTTCCATCAAAATTCCTCATGGACTCTCTGCCATCCATAAATCAAATTGGTTGATGAAGCTTGAGAATGTACCTGTACATAAAACAAAACTTGAAATGGTAGATTCAGTTTTTCGAAAAGGGACATGGGTTGCTGCACTTGCATTAAAAGGATTCAATAAGCAAAAGTATATTGATTATTATGTTTTTGAAGGAGTGGGTGATAATCCAGACCTTTATTGGCAGGATAAACCTTTGAATATTATTAGTGAAAACAGTCAATTCACAATCTATTCCGAAAATAAAACAAAAAGCAAATTTTTAAAGCTCCAATTACCTTCAAATGCTGTTTATACTGCTTTTATTCATTCAAGCGCATATTTGCCTGAATCTACACAAAATATGTATATTACAAATAATCCACTATCTGTAGAAACGGTTCGTAAAATATCGCTGACAAATTATTTTTTTCATAAGTTTCAAAAGAGTCGAAAAGATGATTGGTTAGTGGATGTATTTTTATCCTTATACTTACATATTCCAGCAAATACGGCAAAAGGGAAATTTGTAATTGATGAGCTTAACAACCATCTAAAAAGCTCAGAAATAGAGGATTTAGTAAAACTTGTATTTGAGCAAAAGTTCGCAAATCCAAATGATTTGGATCATCTACTGAAAAAAATATCAGGCTTTAAAACAAATTTTTTTGCAATGAATGATGGACAAGGTACCTATTCACTCGTTCTATTTGATAATCGTAAGGTGAGAGTAAATGGAGACATTAAGCATCTTCAAGTTTTACGTGACAAGGATGTATTACTCTTTCCGTTAATGAAAACAATGAAAAGTCTTGGTTACAATGTAACAGATAATCATGATCAATCTATTTTAATAAAAAATAAGCAAAACCAGTTTATCATTTTCGAAGATCAAAGCCGTTTTCTACATAATGGTCAAAATTTTGGAGTATTGGAAAACCCATTTAGGAATAAAAATGGGATAATTTATATTAATGGGAAAGGTCTCTATACTCTATTTAAAGTAAAAGTTATTTTGCTGGAAAAAGAAATATCCTTATCGGATTAAAAAGAAAAAGCCCTGCAGAATTTTCTGCAGGGTCCTTCTATATCCCAAAATAAGGAAAGAAGGCAAAGGGAGAGGAGAAACCGGAGGAAGAACTTATGGGGAAACGTAAGTCTTCTCCGCGGTTGGCAACAACATCCTCGAATTGATGTTGTTAATAATATTATTTCCACAAAAGATTGGCTTATACCCGATTCTTAATAAATTTTCCAATGCTTCATATTGCGAGGAATTTGGCTAAGTATTGACCTAATATAATCTATTTGGTGTAATTATCTTGATTATGATAGGATAGGGAAGAAAAATGAAATTTGTTGAAATTTGTGGTGATAATAATGAGAGTTGTATCAGGAATTTGTAAGGGGCGGGCTTTAAAAGCAGTTCCTGGGAGCTCCACCAGGCCAACAACCGACAAAGTAAAAGAAGCTTTGTTTAATATGATTGGGCCCTATTTTGATGGTGGGATCGGCCTAGATCTGTTTGCTGGCAGCGGAGGACTTGGTCTTGAAGCACTTAGCAGAGGATTGGATGAGGTCATTTTCATCGATCGTGAAGCAAAAGCCATTCAAACTATTTATGAAAACATAAATGCTTGTCATTTTGAGAATCATGTTGAGGTATATAGAAACGATGCCAGCCGCGCATTAAATGCCTTAATTAAACGGGAGATGATTTTTGATTTTATTTTTTTGGATCCTCCGTATAAAAAGCAGCAACTCATTAGCTTAATGGAGAAAATAGACGAGCATTCTCTTTTACAAAATGGCGGGATAATTGTATGTGAACATAGCAGTGAAGTGGATTTGCCACAGCTTGTTGGTAGGTTTCGAAGAATAAAGCATGAGAAATATGGGATCATTGCAATATCTATTTATACGAATAAAGGTATAGAATAAGGGGGAGTTTTTTTGGCTAGTATAGCCGTTTGTCCAGGAAGTTTTGATCCAATTACATATGGCCATCTAGATATCATAAAACGCGGTGCAAAGGTTTTTGATGAAGTATATGTTGTAGTTTTAAATAATTCTTCAAAGCAGCCACTATTTTCGGTTGAGGAACGAATCCATTTAATCAAAGAGGTAACAAAAGAAATCCCAAATGTCAAAGTGGATGAATTTCACGGATTACTTGTTGATTATGCGAAAAGTGTTAATGCAAATGCCATTATTCGTGGATTGCGGGCAGTATCGGACTTTGAGTATGAAATGCAAATCACCTCAATGAACCGGGTGTTAAATGAAGATATTGAAACATTTTTTATTATGACAAATAATCAGTATTCTTTTTTAAGCTCCAGCATTGTAAAAGAAGTTGCCCATTACGACGGGAAGATTTCGGAGCTAGTACCGTCAATTGTGGAAAGAGCGCTGCATGAAAAATTTGAACGAGTTTAAAACAAAGCCTGGCATTGTGCCAGGCTTTGTTTGTTTATTTTTACGTTTCGCTGGTAAGCATTAATTTTTCGCTTGTATTTTTTGTTTTTCCGCCTGTAAATTAATTTCTGCAAGAAAAAAAACGGAAATCTAATCGAGTTTTTTATGTTTTCCTTCTCCATTTAACTGTAAGAATGAGGACATAAAAAAATAGTGAAGCAATGGTGATTAGCGGCCCTATTTCCATTATGTAATAATTTAAATTTTGGAGCCAGTTGCTGCTTGTTATCAAACTAACTGGAATGACATCGGCTGGATTCTCCATGTTCAGAAATCGATTTGAGAATGGTTTCCAAAATAAAAAAGCAAAAATACTTGCAAACAGCCCTTGCATGATTCTAGCAATAAAAAATGGCTGAAAGCGAATGTCCGTTGTAGCTAATATGCTTGCAACTTGTGCCTGGACGCTAAAGCCTCCGAAGGCAAGAATAAAGCTTGTCATCATTATTTGTTGAAGAAGTGGTGCATCATGAACTTGGCTCGTTAGCTTACTGCCTAAAGTAATTTCGAATAACCCTGAGATAAACGGAATACTTAACACTTTTGAAAATGATAATGATGATAGAATTACTTCTACACCTTTCGCTAGCATTGCGGTTATTTGTAAGTGGTATAGGAGTTTATTAATAACTGAGAATAAAATAATGAATCCGCCAATCATTAATAATGTTTGGATAGAAGAGGTGACGGCATCACCCAGCAGTTTGCCGATTGGACGATTATCTTTTAATCTTGTTTGATGGACTGCTCCAAGAGCAGATCTGATATTAAATTTCTTTCTGCAATTATTTCGCTTGTCACCAAAATCCCTACCGTAAAATCGCATGATTAAACCTACGCATATATTTCCTAAATAATGAGATGCAGCTAGGATTACTCCAAGTTTAGGATTATGAAAAAAGCCAACAGAAACAGCCCCGAAAATAAATAATGGATTAGATGAATTTGTGAAGGAAACTAGCCGTTCTGCTTCAATCTGCGTTACTTGTCCTTCTTGTCTTAGTCTTGCCGTAAGCTTTGCACCCGCTGGATTACCAGATGCCATTCCCATTGCCCATGCAAAACCCCCAACGCCGGGAACTTTAAAAAGCGGCCGCATGATTGGCTCTAGGATAACTCCAATAAATGTAACAACACCAAAGCTGATTAACATTTCCGAAAAGATGAAAAACGGCAATAAAGAAGGGAACACAATTTCCCACCACATATTTAAGCCGCGAACGGAGGCTTCAAATGATTCCTTTGGGAATAAGATCATGGAAATGGCCATTACAGAAACAGTGGCTGCTAAAAATAGGCTTTTTAATTTTGACCGGAACAATGTGATGCCTCCTTGCCACAAGATTTTGAAATTGTACAAAATTATCGATTCAATGATAGAATAATTAGGATTTATGCCTAGATTTTTTCTTGTCTAGCTCCTGCGCTTAACTCCTCGAGGTCGCCTCACGCTTTTCGATGAAGTCAAAGGACGACTTCACCTACAGGCCCGATAAGCAGCTGTCGGAGCTAATCAAGGCGCTTGTCTTTTTGCATCCTTGTCCTCATAACACAATATACTCATAGAATGTTAATTTAGACCATAAGATTGAAGGAGATTTCCATTATAAGGGGGAAATGATGTGGAACGTCCTAGGGTTGGGTTGGCACTTGGTTCAGGAGGAGCACGCGGTTTTGCCCATCTAGGTGCTATAAAAGTGTTAAAAGATGAAGGAATTCCAATTGATCTGATTGCGGGAAGCAGTATGGGAGCATTGGTTGGCTGTTTTTATGGAGCAGGTATAGAAATAGAAAACCTTTACCAATTATCAGTTGCTTTTAAGAGAAAATATTTTCTAGACTTTACTGTTCCTAAAATGGGTTTTATCGCCGGTAAAAAAGTAAAAGAGTTTATAAGATTCTTTACACATGGGAAAAATATAGAAGACTTAATTGTACCACTGGGAGTGGTAGCAACAGATTTAATGTCAGGGGAAAAAGTGGTTTTTAAAGAAGGACCTGTTGCTGAGGCACTCAGAGCAAGTATTTCTATTCCAGGTATTTTTGTTCCTGAAAAATATAATGGAAGATTACTGGTAGACGGAGGAGTTTCAGATCGAGTTCCGGTATCAGTAGTAAGAGAAATGGGGGCAGATATCGTTATTGGGATTGATGTCTTAAGAGTGGGAAGATATACGGAGATTAGCACAATCTATGATGTGATAATGCAGAGTATTGATATTATGCAAACAGAAATTTATCACAATCGGGAAATTGCTTCCGACGTTATGCTTAGGCCTCCTGTTGAAATGTATAGTTCCCTAGCTTTCACCAATATTGAGGAAATAATAGCTATCGGAGAAGAAGAAACGAGAAAAAAATTAAACCAAATCAAAATGGTTATTGATCGGTGGAAGGAGTAATTTAGGTAATGCGCAAAAAGATTTATCTTAGCTCATTTATCATCCTTATTTTTATTTTAGTAGGTGCAACGTTTTATCCTTTACCCTACTATGTTTCAAAACCCGGGATGGCAAAAGAACTTGAACCTATCATTAAGGTTGAAAATGGATATTCTGAAAAAGGGAATTTTATGTTAACCACGGTAAGTATGGGCAGGGCCAATATTTATTCATATTTAGAAGCAAAAGTTAGAAAATATGTGGAAATTTATCCACTTGAAGATATCTTATACAAAAAAGAAACAGAAGAAGAATACAACGTCAGACAGCTTTATTTAATGTCCGATTCAAAAATGAATGCCATTGATGTCGCCTATCATAAAGCAGGAAAACCTGTTCAATATAAATATAAAGGAATTTACGTATTAAATGTGATGCCAGATATGCCTGCTTATGGAGAGCTTAAAGCCGGTGACCGAATTTTTAAGGTGGATGGAAGAAAATTCACATCTTCAGATGAATTTAGGTCTTACGTGATAAACAAGCATGCAGGCGATGAGGTAACTTTAACATATTCAAGAAAAAAACAAACAAAAAATGTAAAATTAAAGGTTCAAACATTTAAAGAGGATCCGAGTATTGTTGGGGTAGGCATTTCACTGGTGGATGATAAAGACATAAATGTAAAACCGTCTGTGAAAGTTAAAACAGATGAAATTGGCGGTCCTTCGGCAGGGTTCATGTTTTCATTAGAAATTTATAACCAATTAACAAAAGAAGATCTGACAAAAGGCTATCAAATTGCGGGAACTGGGACCATCGAATCGAATGGAAATGTTGGACCAATTGGTGGAATTGAACAAAAAATTATTGCCGCAGATAAAGCTAACGCAGAAATATTTTTTGCACCGAATGAACAAGGCTCTAAACATTCCAATTATCGGGATGCATTAAAGACAGCTAAAGATATCGGTACAAAAATGAAAATAGTACCAATTGATACGTTTGATGATGCCATAAAGTATTTGAATACATTACATAATAAATAGTGGGAAGGCATCTGCCATCTCACTATTTATTATATCAAAATTGGCGGTTGCTTAAATTCCTGCTTGAGCAGCTCCTTTTTATGATGATTGGAAAGGCCCATGGCATAAATTCTCGCGGCCTTGATATCAAGTAAAACATCTTTATTTTTAAATGATGATAACTTAGCGACCAAAGGCAGACTAAAATGCGGCTTCATTTTGTTCAAATAATCTTTCCCGTTTTTCGTCATTCCTAATAATCTTAAATAAGAGGCATTTTCAATACTAGCATCCATGTCCCTTTTTTTCGTATTTGTGAGGATATGGGTGCAAATTCTTTGTAATCTAGTCCATGTATATCTTTTTGTTTTTACATTTTCCATGAATTCATGGAAACTATTTGATTTTATGGCTGCTGCAATGAAGCGATTTTCAATTCCTTCTTCTACTTCATAAATTTCTTTCAATTCCATAGGATCACTTTGAAGTATACGGTATTGCAGGAGCGGCCAATAATTTTCCCATTGATGAAGATGGCCAAAATGCTGTTTATATTCCTCTAATAATTGCCAAGTTGACTTTGGTACATATTGTTGAATATGTAAATCAGAAAAAAGTGCTTTTCGAATGCTTGTCGCACTTGCAATGGTTTCAGAGGAAAAAGTCTCATCATGGTAATCAGAATTTTTTCGTTGAACTGTAATAGGCTGAATAGAACTATTTTGTCTTTTGATGGATTCCATGTATTGATACCCAAGAATGTTATTTGGTGTTGATAAATCAACAAGCTTATCTGATTGGTCAATTTGTTTAAAAGCCATTGCAAGTGCTTTTGGATAGCTTACACCTGTTTTTATGTATTCACGGATCTTTGCTTGAAGGAAATCATGTTGGGTATCCATTATATCTATTGTTTTGTGGAATAATGAAATATCCCCATTCTCACTGCCAAAGCAAAGGTAATCACAGCAAGCGGAGTCAAGAATGGAAACGGCTCCATTTGCAAAAACAGCTGCTTTTTGTGTGGCAAAAAAATAGGGGAGTTCAAAGACGATGTCTACACCACCCAATAAGGCCATTTTTGCCCGATACCATTTGGACACTAATGCAGGTTCGCCTCTTTGCAGGAAATTCCCACTCATGACGGCAATGACCACATCTGCGTTTGTGAGCCTTTTTGCAGCATTTATGTGATAAACATGTCCATTATGAAAAGGATTGTATTCAACAACAATACCAACTGCCTTCATGATTAAAAAATCTCCTTCATCACTTAATAAGTAGTATTATAACAAAACGTCCAGATAAAAAGCATTTTAATGGACATACTATTTAAAGACTCTGTTTTTCTTTGTTGTCTAGCTCTAGCGCCTATCGGCTAGCGTACTTCGGGTCTTCTCCCTACGATAAGTCAACATCGATTCGCTTACAGCTCATCGTGTTTCCTTTATCTAAAGCCTGAGCCCCTCCAGTCCGTACGCCGATTCCTGAGGCGCTTCCGCTTTTCTTTGTTGTCTAGCTCCAGCGCCTATCGGCTAGCGTACTTCGGGTCTTCTCCCTACGATAAGTCAACATCGATTCGCTTACAGCTCATCGTGTTTCCTTTATCTTTAGTCGAAGGCCCTCCAGTCCGTACGCCGATGATCAAGGCGCTTCCGCTTTTCTTTGTGTAAAGAAAAAATATTGACAAAAATTTATCAGGAAGCTATAATTACCTTTGTTGCCTTGGGGTGTTTGAATTGAAATGGATATTAAATCAATTACAAAAATATCGAAACAAGGATTTTCCGATTGATGAAATGATTCGGATAGATGAGATTAAAGAAACTGATCCATCGATACGAGAAGTGTCACCGATTCATGTTTTGGGTCGTGCTGATATAGATTCAACGAAAATCACGTTTCATTTAAGGATTGAAGGTCATTTAATCCTTCCTTGTTCTCGTACTTTAGTGGATGTATTCTATCCAATTAATGTCGAAACAACGGAAACTTTTCTCCTGCAAGATTCTGAAAATAGTACAGATGATGAAGTGCATCAGCTAAATGGCGATTGCATTGATTTACTGCCTATTATTAGAGAAATTGTCTTGCTTGAGGTTCCGATGCAGGTTTTCTGCGAGGATGTAAATAGTGAAGGAGCTGCTCCACAATCAGGTAATGATTGGGAGGTTGTTCACGAGGATGATCAAACGAAAAAGATCGATCCTAGGCTCGAGAAGCTTGCAAAGTTTTTTGATGACAACAAATAATTCTTCCGATTCATAATCGGCAAAACAAGAAGCAAAATGGAGCACCAGCATGATTGGTCTTCATTCCTTTCTTAATACTCTTTAAGGAGGTGGGAAGAATGGCTGTACCTTTTAGAAGAACTTCTAAAACTGCAAAAAGAAAACGTCGTACACATTTTAAATTAAACGTACCTGGTATGGTAAGTTGCCCAAACTGTGGTGAAATGAAACTCGCTCACCGCGTATGTAAAGCTTGCGGAACATACAAAGGAAAAGAAGTTGTTAACGACTAATTTTCATTATGATATAAAGCACAAGGAGCTTATTAGCCCTTGTGCTTTTGTCATATAAAGGATACATTTTAAGTGGTAATTTCAGAATTTTTTGATATATATGGGGAATTAGGGGGTTTTATGGTGGATTTCACAATTGAAAAGCGAGATAAGGGTTATTTATTATTTACAATTGAGCGGAACGAGAAAAGAAATGCGATTAATTATGAAGTGATGCAAGGACTAGACGCAGCGATCCATATTGCCAATGACTCAGATGTTAAAGCGCTTGTCATTACAGGCAGTGGTGATCGGGCATTTTGTTCAGGAGGAGATTTAAATGTTTTTCATTCACTTTCTACAAGTGAAGAAGCATATACAATGCTTTCAACTATGTCTAAAATCCTTTACTCATTACTAACCTTATCAAAACCGACGCTTGCCCTATTAAATGGAATAGCAATTGGCGGTGGCTGCGAGATTGCAGCTGCATGTGATTTTCGCATTGCCAAAAACGGGATTAGAGCAGGATTTGTTCAAGGAAAGCAGGCTATCACAACGGGATGGGGTGGCGGAACTATTTTAGCAGAAAAGCTTACAGCTTCCAATGCAATGAAGCTTCTGATGGAGGCAGAACTACAACCTGCTGAAAATCTACTCCAAAACGGTTTCATAGATAAAATCTTTCATGACACTCCGATTGAAGCATGTGAACACTTTTTAGAGCATATTTTAACAGCTGAATTAAGTGTATTGCAATCCTATAAAAATATTTGGATTCGAAAATGGTTGAAAAATAATCTTAAAGAAAGAATGGCAGAGGAGGTCCATACTTGTGCCGAATTGTGGCAAGGGGAAGCACATCATTCATATGTTAAAAAGTTTATGAGTAAGAAAACAGAATAAAGATGAAAATAGTATGGGGATATTATTCTATCTTTTCTAGTAGATGCATAAGTATGAATAAAAACACTAGGAGGGATAATGAATGTCACCAACCCGTCAAGATGCTTGGACTCAGGATGAAGATTTGCTGCTTGCAGAAATTGTTCTTAGGGCAATAAGGGAAGGCGGAACTCAGCTGCAAGCATTTGAAGAGGTGGGGAAACAGCTTTCCAGAACTTCAGCTGCTTGTGGCTTCCGTTGGAATTCATATGTTCGTAAACAATATAAATCTGGAATAGAATTAGCAAAGAAACAACGGAAGGATGTAAAAAAACAATCTGTTGAATCGAACCGCGGACAATTTGCTGATGCGGGTGAAGTGGAGGAGTCCTTCCCACAGCAGATAAGTCTAAATGGATCGATTACATTTCAATCCGTTATTCATTATTTAGAAGATCTTCAAAAAAAGGCTGAGAATTTTTCTAATATACAGAAAGTGAAAGAAAAATCTTCGGAAAAAATTAGAGAATTGGAAAAAAAGACTTATTATCTTGCTGCTGAAAATGAAAAGCTTGTAAAGAATTTAAAAGAAATTGAAGCTGACTATCATGCTTTAATGGAAATTATGGAAAGAGCAAGAAAATTAGTTGTTAGTAAAGAAGAAAGTCGTCAATAAAAGATGAAGGCCAAATATAAATTAAAGTGATAGAGATATACAAAAAAGCGGACGAAAATGTCCGCTTTTTTGCTGATAATCTATTGAGCGTCAACACCTTTAGGATACCAAACAAGTGGATTCTCACCAAGATCACGGTCCATTTCATATTCGACTGTTTTAAAGTCC
>DATFAH010000014.1:0-3165 GCA_035254805.1 Caryophanales bacterium
GTGATGAGTCACTATTCTTGCCAACAAATAGCAGTCTCTCTATCACGCTTGATAAATTTTATACAACTACAACTGTCAAGTTTTGTGATCATCTATCTGAAGATATATTTGTTTTGGATGGTCATATTGGTAGTCAGGAAGATACGCTTAAAATTACCCGTTTTTTAAACTTGCTTCGTAAAATATCAGGTAAGAACCAATACGCAATGATAAAGTCGACAAATAAAGTTCCAACCGCAGCCGGCTTTGCTTCCTCAGCATCTGGCTATGCCGCATTAACAGCCGCTGCAGTAAAATCAATCGGTCTTGATCTAAGCTTAAAGGAATTAACGCGAATTGCTCGTCAAGGCTCTGGTTCAGCCTCTCGCTCTATTCATGGTGGGTTTGTTGAATGGTTTAGAGGGGAGAAAGAAGATGGATCAGATTCTTTTGCACAGCCTATTTCAGAAGGAGATGGCTGGGATATTAGTATTCTTTCTGCATTATTAACGTCAAAGCCAAAAAAAGTATTAAGCAGAGAGGGTATGAAACGGACAGTTGAAACCTCACCTTTTTATTCAGCGTGGCTTTCAGAAGTTGAAAAAGATTTTCTTATCGCAAAAAAGGCAATTGAAAAACGAGATTTTGAAATGCTTGGCATGGTAACAGAAAGAAATGCATTAAAAATGCATGCCACAACATTAGGGGCAAATCCTCCATTTATGTATTGGCAAGGTGCAACTATTGATGTAATGGAACTAATCCAGGAACTTCGATCTTCAGGTATTCAAGCCTACTATACAATCGATGCTGGCCCAAATGTGAAAATCCTTTGTGAACCAAAGGATGAGCAATTGGTTAAAGACGCATTGATTTCATTGCCAGTTGTCCGGAATGTTCACATTTCACACCCAGGACCAGGTATTTCCTACCTATCTGAACAAAAATAGCAAATTACAGCCACGGTATAAAAAACGGGGAAAGACCGTTCCCGACAAGTGATTTTCTGCAATTGAAAAGAGGAGAATAACAATGACTTATTCAAGTTATCGTGTAAAAGTTCCAGGTAAACTATTAATTGCTGGCGAATACGCAATTCTTGAACCAAACCAAAAGGCAGTCGTTATCGCGATTGATCGTTATATTTCTGCATATATTGAACCAAGCCATCAGAACCTGCTTTCACTGCCACAATTAGGTTTTGATCAGGTCACATGGAAAATGGGAACTGAAAAAGTTCAGTTCAATGTAACAGATCCAAAACTTCAATTTATTGAAAATTCACTCGCGGTAATCAACCAGTATTTAAGTGAAAAATCAATAGATATTCAGCCATTTCATTTAACCATTAAAAGTGAGCTAGATGATCAAGAGACAGGAAGAAAATATGGGCTAGGATCAAGCGCTGCTGTCGTTGTTGCAGTCATTTCAGCCATTTTAACCTTACATAGTGGTCAGAAATTTTTTCCTAGCTTTGAAGATGTTTTCAAACTTTCTGCGATTGCTCATTTAAAAACTCAAAAAAATGGATCTGGTGTAGATATCGCTGCTTCAACATTTGGTGGATGGCTTTGTTATTCTTCTTTTCAACCAGAATGGGTTTTAAACCAATTACAACAAATAAAAGTTTTATCTGAGTTAGTGGAAAAACCGTGGCCTAATCTATCTATCATTCCATTAACGGCTCCGACACAGCTTCAATTATGTGTTGGCTGGACAGGTAAAGCAGCATCAACAGGACCTATGATTGAAAAAGTCCAACATTTTCGTTCTAGTAATCTAGAATCATATAAACAATTTTTAACAAACACTTCTGCTGCGGTGGATAACCTGCTCAAAAGTTTTGAATTGAATGATTGTGATGGTGCCATTTCAAGCCTAACCCAAAGCCGTCAATCACTCAGGATGCTAAGCGAAAAAGCAGGTATAACCATTGAAACAGATCAGCTAAAAGCTTTAAGTCAATTAGCTGAAAAAATAGGAAGTGGTAAATCATCAGGTGCAGGAGGTGGGGATTGCGGTATAGCCTTTGTAAAAGGAGAGTCTGAAAAAGAGGAGCTCCAAATAGCTTGGAAAAACGCTGGTATTCTGCCATTAAAACTAGCTGTTTCAAAAGATGGAGTTAATGTAACAGAATACAATTGTGAAATGTCTGTTAATGAGTATTATTGCAATGTTTAACTGGCTAAGTCATTGCTTAGCTATGCTTACGCGTGAGAATGATTCTCAATCAAAGGGATGTTAGCATTGTAATTATAATTAAATCTACGCATGCGAATGAGAATAAATCTCAAAAATAGTGTTAGTAATGTAATTATACGGTATTTTATGCCTGATAGTGAGAATGATTCTCGATTTAGATTTCAAGAAACTTGGATTTACTATAATATTAGGTGCTGATTAATGAATAATCCATTGTTTAGGACTCAATTTGTGAATTTTTTAACAAAAAAAGATAGAAACATCTTAATAGAGTAAATATATATGGGAGCTGAGAGATTGGCCATGAAACAGAAAAATGTTAAATCAAGTTTTATTAAATCAGTTAGTGCTGCTACACTTTTGGTAGTCTTCACTGTGTTATTAGTTGGGGGTTACTGGATTTTCAAAACCGAGGCACCAAGACCGCTAGTAACAGATTCACATGGAAATGAATTATTTACTAAAGATACTATTAAAGGAGGACAAGCTGTCTTCCAAAAATATGCTTTAATGGACTATGGAACAGTATTAGGAAATGGATCCTATATGGGCCCTGACTATACAGCAGAGGCATTAAAAATCTACACAGAAGGTATGCAAGACTTTTATGCCCAAAAGTCAGCTAAAGTAGATTTTGCAGACCTTTCAAAAGCACAAAAATCTGTTATTCGTGATCAAGTAATCGATGAAATGCGCAAAAACCGCTATAACAAGAAAACCGATACGCTTGTTATGACAGATGCACAGGTTAATGGATTAAAAGAGGTTGAGAAATACTACCATAAGATTTTTACAAAGGGTGATGGTTGGGGATTACAGCCAAATCTTATTAAAGAAAAAGATATGCCTGCAAAAAATCGTGCTTGGGTAAGTCAAGGAGACCAAATCAAACAAATTTCAGATTTCTTCTTCTGGACTGCATGGTTATCCAGTACAGATCGTCCAAATGATGATATTTCCTACACAAATAACTGGCCATACTAT
>DATFAH010000015.1:0-2054 GCA_035254805.1 Caryophanales bacterium
TTTATTCTTTCCATTATACTATTTTTCAAATACAGTCACAATGAGTTCAACACAAGAGAGAGTTAAAAAAAAGAGCACAGGCATCAGCCTGTGCTGGAAAAGGATTATATTTTTAAAGGGGGTTAATTCCTTAATTTAATCATACTCCCCCATTATTTCACTATTGTTACAGTAGAATTAAATCAGAGTTACTTTTCTGTGAATGAATCGTTCACATTTTTGTTACATCCCTATTCTGCCTTAAGTTCTTCGATATAATGCTGGACACTTTGAGCAGCAATACTGCCATCACCAGTAGCGGTTACAATTTGACGTAATGTTTTTTCCCGAATGTCTCCCGCGGCAAAAATACCAGGTACTCTTGTTTCCATTCGATCATTTGTTTCAATATAGCCATTTTCATTTGTAATTCCAAGACTTGCAAAAGGCTTAGATAGCGGAACCATTCCAACATAAATGAATACGCCATCGGCTCGGAATTCCTGTTCTCTTCCATTTTCGGTGGAAACAAGTGTAAGTCCACCCACTTTTCCGTCTTTTGCGTGGATTTCTTTTACAGTATGATTCCAGATAAAACCAATTTTTTCATTAGCAAAAGCACGTTCTTGAAGAATTTTTTGGGCACGAAGTTCATCGCGACGATGAACAATCGTTACTTTGGAAGCAAAACGAGTTAAGTAGATGCCCTCTTCAACCGCAGAGTCTCCGCCGCCGATAACGACAAGCTCTTTTCCTTTAAAAAAGGCTCCATCACAAACCGCACAATAAGATACACCGCGTCCACCAAGTTCTTTTTCCCCAGGCACGCCAAGTTTCTTATATTCTGCACCTGTCGTGATGATAACAGAATGTGCCTTATATTGCTTGGAACCCGCTACAACTGTTTTATAATCACCATTGTCGATAATTTCTTTAATATCACCATAGGCGTATTCTGCACCAAATTTTTTGGCGTGCTCAAACATTTTCGTAGATAAATCTGGCCCTAAAATACTTTCATAGCCTGGATAGTTTTCTACTTCCTCTGTATTGGCCATTTGACCCCCAGGAATCCCACGCTCAATCATGATCGTCGATAAATTCGCACGTGATGTATAAACAGCTGCCGTCATCCCTGCTGGGCCAGCGCCAGCAATAATCACGTCATAAATTTTTTCATCAGACATTTGTTTCACTCCTTTTGTAAGGCATCATGCATTATATTATGCCCTGATATTAATATCCTATAAAATTACATTTTAATCGTCTATTGATCTGCTCACGTTCAAATAGTTATTCACCATTTTTACATATTTAGCTACCGTAGCAGACGAAATTCCATATCGATCTGCCACTTCCTGTTGGGTCATCTTTTGTCCGCGGAGCTTATTCCAAACATAATCAACTGCTGCCGCCCATGCCCGGTGGTTGTTCAGCTGGCTTGATATTTCACCGAAAATGGTAAACCATAATAAATATAAGCCAGATTCCACAGTCCCAATTGGCTGATAAAATTCGTATAATTGTTTGGCTATTTTATGTGCACTTACAATGGGCGAAGACTGTTCCTTTGTTAAATAGGACACATATTGCCATTCCAGAGCTGTTAATTTTTCGTTTTTAGATAGGTGATTAGAAGAAAGCATCTCTTCTTTTTTGGCGGATACGGAAATCAGAAAGAGGGCAAAGAGTCTTTCCTCAGCATATCCACTTTCCAACTTAAGGTAAATGGTAGTTGGATGATTTTCAAATCCGGTTTGATACTCCAATTCTTTATTCCACGGCTCAGATCCTTCTTTATCCCGATTTAATTCCAGAACTTTTTTCCAGATGTTTCGCGCAAACGTTTCGCGACCTGTAAAATAGGCGGAGTAGGAGAGCCAGTAATAAAACTGTCCATCCCCATTGAATCCATATTTATATAGTTTCTTAAGCAAACCATAGGCCAGTTCGTATTCACCAACCAACGCAAACGTTGCCCCTAATTTAAATTGGTGTTCCGAGAACATTGGCTGAATTCGTCTCAAAGTTTCGATTAAACGTGTTTCTTTCTCCATTTGTTTTAAATAATGGGC
>DATFAH010000016.1:0-15602 GCA_035254805.1 Caryophanales bacterium
GAACGGCTGAGAAATAGAAGAGAATGCGCTCCATGAACGCTTCATGGAGCGCGAACGGCCAAGAAACAGGAGATAATGCGTTCCATGAACGCTTCATGGAGCGCGAACGGCCGAGAAATAGAAGAGAATGCGTTCCATGAACGCTTCATGGAGCGCGAACGGCCAAGAAATAGGAGAGAATGCGTTCTATGAAAATTTCAAAGGGTAACGAAAAGCCCCAATAGATGCCCGAATCCCTCGAAAAAAAGCCCGCCCAGTAACCAACCGCGCCCATAGACGACCGTACCCCCTAAAAAAAGTCCCAAACAGTAACCAATTCGCTCCCATAACCCCAATAAAGAAAAAAATTCGGTGAATTGTCAGAAATAGCAGGTGAAATTCTGGCCTAACTGAGTAAATAATCTAAGTAAGCAGTAAACTCGCAAAACATTTGGAGTGTGTTAAAAGAACAAGATTCAAAAATAAAGCTAAACTAGTTAAATACCTTAAACAACATGGAATACTAGTAATTGTTAATTTATACAAATTTGTATATATATTTCCATTTTTTAAACCTAATTATGTTAAAATAGGTTGGTAAAAGACTAGAAAAAAGAGTAAATAGCTAGAAAACTTTATATTAAACTCCTGTACGAAAGAATATAGATGATATGGGGGCTATCTTAAACAAAATATGGGGAGTTGAGCTGGGGTGGAAAATTCAAAAGAAATAAGAGAAGGAATGGGATAGAGGAAGCCTAAACATCCTGTTATTCTACAAATTTTTATATTTTTTAAGAAAGGAGGGAAAATGGAATTCCATTTATGGATATATAATGAACAATAAATGATAAACCTCACTGACAAGCTGAAAATTTTATAGTTAAATAATGATTGATGTCGAAAAGTCGGAAATTCCTAGTCAAATTTTGTAATGAAAATTGGCAGTATTACTGGGTAAATTTGGCTAAAACTCTATTTATAACAACGGTTAAATCCTGATAAATAGCACTTTCTAGTAAAATGTTTGAATTTCCAAATTTATCTGACGTCTTGTCGACACCGTTTTGTAACGATGCTATAATGTAGTCGGTTACAAGTTTCAAAAGTTAGAAAATTCTACAACATTGGAGGGGATAAGACATGGCGCATTTAAACATGTATCATAACAATTATTTATTTGTTGTAGCGTTCCTATTTCTTGGGGTGTTGCTGCCAACCGTATGTTTATTTTTAGGGAGGCTTCTCCGTCCTTATAAGCCAAGTGCTGAGAAGTATACAACATATGAGAGCGGTCTCGAACCTTTTCACGATTCTCGTGTGCAGTTCAATGTCCGTTATTATATGTTTGCCCTAATGTTTGTCATTTTTGATGTAGAAACAGTGTTTTTATATCCGTGGGCAGTGGCCTACGGTAAACTAGGCATCTTTGCCTTAATTGAGATGCTGATTTTTGTCATCATGTTAGTAATCGGACTTGTCTATGCTTGGAAGAAGAAGGTGTTACAATGGACTTAAAATTAGAAGGTGTTTCTCCTCAAGAAATGGCAGAAATAGAAAGAAGTGTATTTTTTGCAACGCTGGAGCAAGTGAAAGCATGGGCGAGAAGTAATTCTCTTTACCCGGTGACATTTGGTCTGGCCTGTTGTGCGATTGAAATGATGGGTGTAGGTTCCTCTCATTATGATTTGGATCGGTTTGGATCATTCTTCCGTAACTCTCCAAGACAATCTGACTGTATGATTGTTTCCGGAACAGTAACGAAAAAAATGGCTCCACTTTTACGCCGTATATATGATCAAATGTCAGAGCCAAAATGGGTAATTGCAATGGGGTCATGTGCCACTGCGGGAGGTCCATATGTGAATTCCTATTCAGTTGTCAAAGGTGTTGACCAAATTGTTCCTGTAGATGTTTACATACCAGGATGCCCTCCAAACCCAGCTGCTTTAATTTATGGAATTAATAAATTAAGGGAAAAGATTCGCTATGAAGCGAAGACAGGGAAGAAGGTGATCTAACCGATGAGCGGGGAAAAAGATCTTGAACAATTGAAGAAGGAAGCGGTTGCAAAAGCAAAAGCAGCAGCCCTTGCGAAAAGACAAGCAATGGAAGCAAGCGGAACTCAAAAGCCTCTTGAGCCTGAAAAGGTAGGGGAAGAAGCACCTGTATCTGGTGACGATGCCGATCTTGCTAAGCAAAAAGCCATCGCCGCAGCAAAAGCGAAAGCAGCCGCAGCAGCAAAAGCAAAGGCAGCCGCTGGCGGAGCAGAAGCACCAGCAAGTGATGATGAAAAGGCAAAAGCCATCGCCGCAGCAAAAGCGAAAGCAGCCGCCGCAGCAAAAGCAAAGGCAACCGCTGGCGGAGCAGACGCACCAGCTGGTGATGATGAGAAGGCAAGAGCAATTGCCGCAGCAAAAGCAAAAGCAATAGCTGCCGCAAAAGCAAAAGGCGCAGCTGCAACAGCAGGAGATGCAGCAGCACCTGTAGAGCCGGAAAAACCATCACCAAACCAGCCATACCTAGATAAGTACGTGAAAGTTATTGAGGAAAATCTTGGTAAAGGTGTAATAGAAGAATACTATATTAATAAACTTTCAAAAGATGTCCCAACCCTTGTAGTGAAAAAAGATTTCTACTTTAAAATTGCTCAATTCTTTAAATACAATGAGCAATTAGGCTTCAATTCTCTAACAGAGCTTCATGGTTCAGACTTTGAAACATACATGGAAATTTATGTTCATTTGTTCTCATACAAAACCCGTCAATACGTGGTGTTAAAAGTGAAGCTTGATCGTGATGATCCAACAATTGATTCTCTTGAACCAATTTGGAAATCAGCAAACTGGCCT
The DNA here is from genome assembly GCA_035254805.1 of Caryophanales bacterium. GTDB lineage: Bacteria > Bacillota > Bacilli > Bacillales > Cytobacillaceae > JAUZPL01. The sequence continues at coordinate 2,832 of DATFAH010000016.1, forward strand.
GAATGTGAAGCATATGATTTGCTTGGCATTAAGTTTACAGGGCACCCTGATTTACACCGGATTATGCTCGGAGAAGATTGGGTTGGCTATCCACTGAGAAAAGATTATAAGCCGTACGATGTGGAGGTGTAACCAATGATACGCACAGAAGAAATGATGTTAAACGTAGGCCCTCAGCATCCAAGTACACACGGGGTATTCCGGCTTGTTGTAAAAATTGATGGGGAAATTATTACAGAAGCAAGACCTGTCGTCGGTTACTTACACCGTGGTACAGAAAAAATTGCTGAAAGCCTGCAATATACGCAGATCATTCCTTACACAGACAGAATGGACTACGTATCGGCAATGACGACAAATTACGTTCTCTGCCATGCAGTTGAAACGATGATGGAGCTTGAAATTCCTGATCGTGCTGAATATTTACGGGTCATTACAATGGAAATGAGCCGGATGGCCAGTCACCTTGTTTGGTGGGGTACTTATCTACTTGATATTGGGGCGGTTAGTCCATTCCTTTTTGCATTCCGGGATCGTGAAATGATTCTTGATATGATCAATGAATTATGTGGTGCGCGCCTAACTTTCAACTACATGCGTGTAGGCGGAGTAAAGTGGGATGCACCAGATGGCTGGATTCAAAAGGTGAAAGAATTTGTTCCATATATGCGTGAACAGCTTCAAGGCTACCACCAACTCGTAACCGGTAATGAAATTTTCATGCAGCGGGTTAAAGGGGTTGGAAAGTACACGAAAGAAGAAGCGATTGAATATGGATTAACAGGTCCAATGCTTCGTTGTACAGGTGTAAAATCTGATTTGCGGATTGATGAGCCATATTCCATTTATAATCGTTTTAACTTTGACTATGTAGTTGAAGAGGGCGGCGATGCATGGGCACGCTATCATGTTCGCTTAAAGGATATTGAAACATCATTAAAAATTCTTGAGCAAGCCTGTGAGCAATTCCCTGAAAATGGTGAAATCCTAGCGAAAGTGCCAAAAATCATCAAAGCACCTAAAGGTGAAACCTTTGTTAAAATCGAATCACCTCGTGGAGAAATTGGCTGCTATATTGCAAGTGACGGTAAAAAAGAACCGTACCGCTTGAAATTTAGAAGACCATCTTTCTACAACCTGCAGCTTCTTTCGAAACTATTAAAAGGCGAAAATATGGCAAACCTTGTTGCTATTTTAGGTTCGTTTGATATCATCCTCGGGGAGGTGGATGGATAATGATAGAAGATTTACTGCAAACAAGTCCTGGTCTGTATACTTTTTCCATCTTCTTTTTACTAGCAGTTGTCTTTCTTTTAATCACATTAGCATTCGTGTGTTACGGAATTTTAGCAGAGCGGAAAGTAATGGGTTATATGCAACTTCGCCATGGTCCGAAATTTCTTGGTGGTAGATTCGGTCTCTTGCAAACCATTGCAGACGTTCTGAAGCTATTAATTAAAGAAGATATTATGCCAAGGGTCATTGATAAGCCATTATTCATCATTGCACCAGTCATTGCCTTTGCACCATCCTTTATGGTTCTCGTCACCATTCCATTTACGGATAAATTCCAATTTGCTGATATTGGAATTGGCTTACTCTACTATGTTGCCATATCTGGTATGACGATTGTCGGAATTGTAACAGGTGGTTGGGCATCTAATAATAAATATGCCCTCTTAGGTTCCATGCGGGCAGCAGCTCAAATGATTTCATATGAAATTCCGCTTGTAATGTCAGTGCTTGGAATTATTCTATTGTCTGGCAGCTTGAATTTAAATGACATTGTTTTAGCTCAAAAGCATGGCTGGTACATTTTATTGCAGCCAATTGGATTCGTCATCTTCTTCTTTGCTTCTTTTGCGGAGTTGAACAGGTCGCCATTTGACCTTGCCGAAGCTGAGTCAGAATTGATCGCAGGATATCATATCGAGTATTCTGGTTTCCGTTGGGCATTCTTTATGCTTGCTGAGTATGTATACTTGTTTGCGATGTCATCACTCATTACGGTTATTTTCCTAGGCGGGTGGCTGGCACCGTTTGCTTTCTTAGATTTTATTCCAGGAGCAGTCTGGTTCTCCCTCAAATTCTGTTTCGTTATCTTCGTGTACATTTGGTTCCGTACCACAATGCCACGTATGCGTGCAGATCATTTAATGGAAACTGGTTGGAAAATATTATTACCAATTGCTCTAGCAAATATTTTCTTAACTGCATTAATTAAATCTCTATTCTTTTAATAAATAAAAGAAACCTACTTTAATAAAAGGGGTGAAAAAACGTGCTTGGATTTGCAAAAGGATTAAAATATACCCTAAAGCAATTAACGAAAGAAAAAGTCACATATGACTATCCGAATAAACCACTTCCATTACCGGACCGGTTTCGCGGAATTCAAAAATTTAATCCCGATAAGTGTATCGTGTGCTTTCAATGTCAGAACATTTGCCCTACGCAGTGTATTAACCTAGTAGGCAAAAAACATCCTGATCCCGCTAAAAAGGGGAAAATCATTGACACATATGATATCAACTTCGAGCTTTGCATCCTGTGCGATTTGTGTACAGAGGTGTGCCCGACTGAAGCGATTGTTATGACAAACAATTTTGAACTCGCTGAATACAGCCGGGACGCATTATTTAAAAACCTTCAATGGTTGGATGAAAACGACGAAAATGTACGGAAGGTGAATAAACCATGACATTTTCTGGAGAATTTCTTGCCTTTATGATTCTCGCCCTAGTGGCAGTTGTCGGCGGTGTACTTTTATTAAATTTACGTAAAGTGATTTACATGGTTGTTGCACTTGTATTTACGTTTGTTAGTATTGCTGGAATTTATGTTTTACTTTCAGCAGAATTCATTGCTGGGGTGCAAATTTTAATTTACTCTGGCGCAATTACGATTATCATGCTTTTTGGAATCATGCTTACCCATCACCATGGTGAAGATGAAGCTCATGGCGGCAAATGGAGAAAATTTCTCCTATTTTTAGGTGTTGTCGGTTTTGCCTTTGCTGTTTACATGGGGATTTACAATTTGGATATCGAACAAGTACCTACCAAGCTGTTTGAAAATAACACAATGCAAATTGGTAAGGCCTTGTACACGAAGCATATCATTCCATTTGAAGTTACATCTGTATTACTTTTAGTAGCACTTGTAGGTGCGATTGTTCTAGCCAAAAAAGATGAGAAGGGGGCGGATGAGGAATGAGTTCAGTTCCCGCTTCAGCCTTCTTGGCACTTGCCCTAATTTTATTCTGTATCGGTTTATATGGTGCCTTGACAAAGAGAAATACAGTTATTGTTCTCATTTCAATTGAATTGATGCTCAATGCGGTCAATATCAACTTAGTAACCTTTAGCAAATATGGTGTGGAACCATCTATAACAGGACAAATTTTCACCTTGTTTGCGATTGCGGTAGCAGCTGCAGAAGCAGCAGTTGGTTTAGCAATTCTATTCTCACTTTATCGCAATAAGAGAACAGTTAATATTGATAAAATGGATTCAATGAAACATTAAAAATGACACATTTGTCCCGTGTTCTACGGGCCCATTCTGACGCGCAATATAAAAATAGTTAAGCTACAGCGCGTTTAAAAAAGGGGATAGTGATAATGATGGAAAATGCATGGATTATACCGCTTTTCCCGCTATTATCGTTTTTGATCCTTCTTCTATTTGGTAAGCGGCTTAAGGAAGCAAGTGCTTATGTGGGGATCCTCCTCACACTGGCATCACTTGTCTACTCCATTTTGGTGCTAATTGAACGTTTGGATGCACCAAACTATGTGACGAAAGCTGATTGGCTTACGATAGGAGATATTCATTTAACAGCGGGCTTTGAAGTGAATCAATTAAATGCATTAATGCTGTTTATTGTATCGCTCGTTAGTTTCTTAGTACATACCTATTCAAAGGGTTATATGCACGGGGATGAGCGATTTCCGGTATTCTATGCCTACCTAGGACTATTTACGTTCGCGATGCTTGGATTGGTAATTTCACCAAACCTTCTGCAAACTTACGTATTCTGGGAACTTGTTGGCCTTGGTTCCTTCCTATTAATTGGTTTCTATTATTACAAAGAAGAAGCGAAAGCAGCTGCGAAAAAAGCGTTCATCATGACCCGTATTGGGGACGTTGGACTGTTTATCGGAATGATTCTATTATTCTGGCAGACGAAAAGCTTCGAATACAGTGAAATTTTTAAAGCCGTAGAAGCTGGATCTATTTCACAAACGATGATTACCTTAACAGCGATCTTAATCTTCGTTGGTGCTGTTGGTAAATCAGGTCAATTTCCGCTTCATACATGGCTTCCAGATGCGATGGAAGGTCCGACACCAGTTTCGGCCTTAATCCACGCCGCAACAATGGTTGCAGCTGGTGTATACTTAGTTGCTGCATTATTTCCACTTTTCAACGCCAGCGAAACAGCTTTAATGACTGTTGCTGTTGTCGGTGGATTTACCGCCATTTTTGCTGCTAGCATCGGTTTAGTGCAAACAGATATTAAGAGAGTACTAGCTTATTCTACGGTCAGCCAGTTAGGATACATGATGCTTGCATTAGGTTCCGCTGGATATGTAGCAGGTGTATTCCACTTAATGACACACGCGTTCTTCAAAGCCTTGCTGTTCCTTGCAGCAGGTAGTGTCATCCATGCGGTTCATACGCAGGATATCGAAGAAATGGGCGGTCTTTGGAAGAAGCTTCGCTTAACAGGACCACTATTTTTAATTGGAACATTGGCCATCAGTGGCGTTCCGTTATTATCAGGATTTTTCAGTAAGGATGAAATTTTAGCTGCAGCATGGGAGGGCGGACATCCAATCCTATTCTTACTTGCTCTAATTGCCGCATTCTTTACTGCTTTTTATATGTTCCGTCTATTTTTCATGGTATTCACAGGTAATCCAAGAGGAAATCAGGAACATGTTCATGAATCACCAACTTCTATGACGTTCCCAATGATTGTCCTTGGCGTATTAGCGATCATTGGTGGTTATGTTAATACACCATGGTTCGGTTCATTCCTTGGGGATTGGCTGACAGAAGGAAACGAAGCTCTCGCTCATGAGGCTGAGGGACCAGTTTGGATCATGATCCTTGCTACAGTTGTTTCCTTATTAGGTATTTACCTATCATGGCTCATTTATGGAAAACGATCCATTTCTCGTAACTGGTTAAGTGGTAAAGGCGATAAAATGCATACCATCCTGTTAAACAAGTACTATGTGGATGAATTTTATGAGCTTACCATTATTAAATTAACAAAAGGTATCAGCTATCTCGCACAGTTCATCGATGTTTACATTGTCGAAGGGCTTGTAAAAGGTGTGACTGGTTTTGTTCAAGGCCTTGGAATGTCAGGCTCGAAGCTTCAGTCCGGGCAAGTTCAAACATATGGAGCAGTTGCATTTATTGGGCTTGCAGTGTTAGTGGTCATCTTCGCGTTAACAGGGGGGTATTTATAAAATGGGTTTATCATCTGTTCTTTCGATGCTGGTATTCTCCCCTTTAGTAGGTATAGTAGTATTATTATTCATGCCAAAGTCACAGGAAAAATTAATTAAAACGGTGGGCTTTCTCTTTACATTGCCAGCCTTGATTCTTTCCCTTGCAGCTTATTTCCATTACCAAGCTGGAAAGGATTTGAATGATTTTTCCGTGTCTGTTCCATGGATTCAGTTCGGAAATTTGCAAGATGAGCACAATTTATTTTCCGTTTACTATGAGCTTGGTCTAAACGGATTTTCCATGCTATTAGTTGTGCTTGTAGCAGTTGTCGCAACATTAGCAGCGATTGCTTCCATTTATATTAAAAAAGAATGGAAAGGTTTCTTCATGCTCTTCCTTCTTTTGGAAACAGGAATGCTTGGTGTTTTCACAGCACAAAACTTGATTCTATTCTTTGTCTTCTTTGAAGTCACTCTTATTCCTACTTTCTTCTTAGTTGGAAAATGGGGTTATTTTGAAAAAGAAAAAGCAGCATATAGCTTTTTGATTTACAACGGATTAGGATCAGCCATTCTTTTAATCGTGATTATGATCCTATTCTCTAAAACAGGAACAACAAATATTGATGCCTTGTACCAAACGATCAATAGTCCAAACGGACCACTTTCAAGCGATTTAAAAATGGGCTTATTCATCGGATTCTTGCTTGCCTTCGGTGTGAAGTTGCCGATCGTCCCATTGCATACATGGATGCTGCGCGTTCACGTAAATGCGCCAATTCCAACTGTTATGATTCACTCTGGTATTCTATTAAAAATCGGTGCTTACGGTTTAATTCGTTTTGGGATGGGACTTTTCCCAGACCAATTTGATACTCTTGCCGTACTACTTGCAATCCTTGGTGTAGTCAATCTCCTTTTTGGAGCATACCTTGCCTTCATTCAAACCGATTTCAAAATGGTACTTGCCTACTCATCCGTTTCCCACATGGGAATCGTGTTGATTGGACTTGCAGCCATGAATACAGCCGGAGTTCAAGGTGCGATCTTCCAGGTCGTATCACACGGTTTAATTTCTGCACTCTTGTTCTTCCTAGTGGGAGCCCTTTATGAGCGTACAGAGACATCCATGATTGGAAATCTTGGTGGAATGGCAAAGGGAATGCCGATCATTGCAGGCTTCTTGCTTTTAGGTGCAGTCGCTTCACTTGGCTTGCCAGGCATGTCTGGATTTGTCAGTGAATTTATGGCTTTCTTAGGATTATTTAAAGCAATGCCTGTCATTGCTGCAATTGGAACACTTGGAATTATCATGACTGCGGCATACTTACTCCGCTCTGTTCTTGGTATGACGTTCGGAAAAGCCCATCGTGATTTTGCTGGAACTCTCGACTTAAAAGGTGTCGAGTACGTGCCAGTTCTGATTCTAACGGCTTTAATCGTGTTAATTGGTGTTTACCCTAGTGTTCTCAGCACGCCGCTTCACTCTACACTAGAAACAATTATGCTTGGGTTAGGAGGGTGATGAAGGATGGATCTTGAGACATTGTCATCGTTTAAATGGGAAATCATGACGCCTGAGTTCATCATCGTTGTTGTTGCCGCTGTACTATCAATGGTTGATTTGTTTATGCCTAAAAAAGCAGATCGGAAAATATTAGGCTGGGTAAGCATTTTAGCAGTCTTAGCTGCGATTGTATCTCTTGTTGGTTTAATCGATAATGGCGTGACATCGATCTTAGATGACACATTCCGCCTAGATTCTTTTGCAAAGGCATTTAAATTGATTATACTTGTCGGCGCAGCATTGGTGCTGTTTTTGGCAGTCAGCTACAAGCCAAAAGATGGATTAGAAGAGTACCGTGGGGAATTTTATTACCTATTCTTAGGAGCGGTGCTTGGAGCAATGATTATGACTTCAAGCGGGGATTTAATTACCTTGTTTGTGGGTCTTGAATTGTTATCTATTTCTTCTTATATACTTGCTGGTATGCGCAAAAAGAATATAAATTCAAATGAGTCAGCCATGAAATACGTCATTAATGGCGGTATTTCATCTGCCATTGCCCTGTTCGGTATGAGCTATGTGTATGGCTTAACTGGAACAACAAACTTATTATCTATTGCAGGAAAGCTTCATACATTAGCTGACTCTCAACAGGCTTACTTGCTTGGTTTATCTTTCTTAATGATTTTTGTTGGCCTATCCTTTAAACTAGCTGCTGCACCATTCCATATGTGGGCACCAGATGTTTACCAAGGTGCACCAACACCTGTTACTGCTTTCTTAAGTGTTGTTTCAAAAACAGCTGGTTTCGTGATCGTCGTTCGTATCCTTTTATCCGTATTCGGATTTGCTGCAACGAATGGACCAGGCTCAGAACCAATTCTTTTGAATATGCAAAACTACCTTGCAGTGATCGCTGGTGCAACCATGATTATCGGTAACGTAGTAGCCTTAAGACAAACAAACATTAAGAGAATGTTCGCTTACTCAAGTATTTCTCATGCCGGTTACATTCTAGTTGCGCTAGTATCCATGAACTATTTCATGTTTGACGCGATCTGGTTCTACTTGGTAGCCTATGTGTTCATGAACTTAGGTGCATTTGCTGTCATCCAATTGATTGCTGAAAAAACCGGTTCTGAAAATATTAGCGACTATGCAGGTCTATACCGCCGCAATCCAGTACTTGCTGTGGCAATGGGAATCTTAATCCTGTCGTTAGCAGGTTTCCCAGGAACAGCAGGTTTTATCGGAAAGCTAAATATCTTTACAAGTGCATTTGTCGGTCAAGATGCTCATTATGTGCTGGCATCCGTCATGATCGCCACAACAGTAGTTTCTTATTTCTACTATTTTGGTGTAATGACACAAATGTTCTTCCGTCCAGCAGCTGACAAATCTAGATTCAACATTCCATTTGGGATCCTATTCGTCATTTTCGTTTCGGTTGTAGCATCGGTTTGGTTCGGAGTAGCACCTAACGCTGCACTTGACTTCCTGCACGAAAACTTCAACGGATTCACAGATTTTTTACAATAGTTTTTCCGGTCCGTAGCCAATACTTTGGGGGAAGTATCTGGTTGCTATTGGGGCAAAATATAGAAAAAAGAAGAGGAGAGGGAGAACCTCTTCTTTTTTTTGTCTTAGAAAACTGTCTAGCGCAAGCGGCCTATCGACTAGCAAACTTCGGGCCTCCTCCCTACGATAAGTCAACATCAATCGTAATCGCCTCATTGTGTTTCCTTTATCTCGGAGCCTTGAGCCCCTCCAGTTTGTACGTCGATTCCTGAGCCGCTTACACTTTTCTTAATAAAATAAAAATTGTCCAGCTTTTAGCAAATATGTTCATCGATGTGATAGAATAAACATTAGTGCACAAAAGATTAAGTTAGACAGGATTTTCCAAAAGGAAGTGGATATAACAGTGATGAATGATTTTGGACAGCAAGCATTATTAGCAATTTTTTCTCATTTGCTTTTTATCGCCTTAGCATGGTGGGCTCTCGAAGCAATCCATTTTGATAAGTTGCTTCGGCCAAATCGTGTATTTCAGGCCCGTTTGCTTTACATATTATTGTCTATTTTCATTGGTACATCCGTTAGTAATTTTTTCCTGGATTATCTTCAGTGGTCAAAACAACTGCCATTAATCCTTCAGTAAATGAAATTGGGAAAAATTAGAACTTCGTATGTGTTCCCTTTTGTGAGCTTTTTAAAGTACAATCATCTTTAGTTAATCTTTAAATCCATAAATTCGAACACCAACGGTAAATTACATATCTTGTCTAAAAGTGACGACATTTCCCAAGTATGCTCTCTCACCACATTGGAAACAATGGTAGTAAAGGGGAGAGTAGAAGATGAGAAAGAAAATAGCTTACATGATCGTAATGATAGTAATGGCAGGCCTGTTCTTTTTAGAAAATGGATTTGCTGCTAAGGAAATGGATTTATTAAAGGTAATTTCAATATTTAAAAACGAACATATTTTGTTCAATGAATGGTCTTTGTATGCAAGAGAACATTTGGTTAACCTAAAAAGTGAAAAGGAAGTACAGGAATATGCCGAGAAGCTTCAACAAAAATTCCCAAATTGGAACTGGAATGTAACCAACACCAGCCACAAATGGGAAATAACAGCAGTTTCCCCAACTTCTAAACACCACAAAGAAACACTTCAATTAATGGCTACCCACACAAAACAACCTGTAGAAGCGTATTTAGTATATAGGGTCAACGGCAAAACGTGGAATAAGCATTCTGAAGCCTTTTTCAGAACAAATCAATTTGAAAACAGGCTTGCTGAAATATTTCATGGAAAACCAATAATTTTTTCTTGTGTAAAAGGTCAGACAAGTGATAAGATGAAATCGGCTTTGCCTAGAACGGTAAAAAACTTGCTGTCTGTTTTTAATGCAAAAGAAATTGAAGCTTTAGAAGAAGATACATTTATGTCCGTTTCGGCACATTCGCCCTTGTTAGCCGAACCAATACAAAACAAGAAGAATAACATGAATTTACAAATTGGTGTACGCCAAAATGGGATGGGTGTAAATACGATTGTAGTTGGCACACCTATCATAACGATTGAATATTAATATAGAGAAAATGGACGCGGAGGGGAATACTCTTGGAAAAGATCATCGTCCGCGGCGGACAAAGGCTTCGTGGTACGGTTAAAGTGGAAGGTGCAAAAAATGCCGTACTGCCTGTTATCGCTGCAACATTATTAGCAAGTGATGGAAAAAGTATCATACGTGATGTACCAACTCTCTCCGATGTATACACAATCAATGAAGTATTACGCAATCTAAACGCTGAAGTAGTGTTTGAAAATAATACAGTTGTGGTAAATGCATCAAGAGAGTTAAAAGATGAAGCACCATTTGAATATGTGAGAAAAATGCGCGCATCTGTTCTTGTGATGGGCTCACTGTTAGCACGTAATGGTCGTGCTCGTGTAGCTTTACCTGGAGGCTGTGCTATTGGTTCACGCCCGATTGATCAGCATCTTAAAGGCTTTGAAGCTATGGGTGCAAAAGTGCAAGTTGGGAATGGCTTTATTGAAGCGGAGGTAGATGGCCGCTTAAAAGGCGCAAAAATTTATTTAGATTTCCCAAGTGTTGGGGCAACTGAAAATATTATGATGGCCGCATGCCTTGCAGAAGGAACGACCATCCTTGAAAACGTCGCAAAAGAACCTGAAATCGTTGATTTGGCAAACTTTTTGAACAAGATGGGTGCGAAAGTTGTCGGTGCCGGTACTGGTACCATTCGAATTGAAGGCGTAAAGGTATTATTTGGAGCAGATCACAATATTATTCCTGACCGTATCGAAGCAGGTACATTTATGGTAGCTGCTGCCATTACAGGTGGGGATGTGCTTGTTAAAGGTGCAGTTCCAGAACATTTATCCTCTCTTATTGCAAAAATGGAAGAGATGGGTGTTCAAATTATGGAAGAAGAAGACGGCATTCGCGTTATTGGTCCTGAAAAACTAAAAGCGGTTGACATTAAAACGATGCCACATCCTGGTTTCCCAACGGATATGCAATCACAAATGATGGCCCTCTTACTTCGTGCAGAAGGAACAAGCATGATCACAGAAACCGTTTTTGAAAATCGTTTTATGCATGTGGAAGAATTCCGCCGTATGAATGCAGACATCAAAATTGAAGGCCGCTCCGTCATTTTAAATGGGGCTTCCAAGCTTCAGGGAGCAGAAGTATCTGCAACAGATCTACGTGCTGCAGCAGCTTTAATTTTAACTGGATTAATTGCTGATGGCGTAACACGTGTCACCGAACTTAAACATTTAGATCGCGGATATGTTGATTTTCATTTTAAATTAGCCGCATTAGGCGCAAACGTCGAGCGTATAAATGAAGCAGACTTTTCCGATGTTGAAACATATATTGCTGACTTGAATGCGTAATGAAACAAAGCCGAAGAATCAGATCTTCGGCTTTTTGTTTTTTGGAAATTTTTGTATATTAATAATCAGCACTCAAATCGCATAAGTGCAACTAGGCAATGCTTGGCACTTGCCAAGTTTTCTTTATTTTTGTCATAAAAGCTTGTCCGCCCCCATATGAATGAATTGAGACAATCAATTTACAAACTGGAGGCATTCTCATGAAAAAATTCAATCCATTCGTCGTACTAGCATTTATTTTGTTTGCCTTAACCTTAATCATTCCCGCAGTCTTGGTACTTCCATACTCTGAGGGGAAATTCAATGGAAAATTAGGTGAAGATCTCACCCAAGCGCCTGTAAAAAATGCTGCAGTTGTTCCATCACGAGATGCGGGTGTAGAAGTCGCAGTATACCGCTTTTCAAAAGCTAAAATTGAAAATGTTCCACTGGAGGATTATCTTGTCGGTGTAGTAGCTGCTGAAATGCCAGCTGATTTCAATGAAGAAGCACTTAAAGCACAAGCCTTAACCGCCAGAACCTATATTGTTAAACAAATGCTTACAAAAGATCATCTCGGTCTACCTAAGGGAGCTGTAGTCGGCGATACCGAAATCAATCAAGTATTCAAAAGTGAAGATGAATTAAAGAAAAGTTGGGGTATGGATTTTAATTGGAAAATGGCTAAAATCTTTAATGCCGTGAGATCCACAAGCGGACAAATTATCACCTATAAAGGACAGGCTATTACCGCAAGCTTTTTTTCAACAAGTAACGGATACACGGAAAATTCCGAAGACTACTGGCCCAATTCCTTTCCATATTTGCGAAGCGTAGCCAGCCCTTGGGATAAGACCTCTCCGAAATTCAATAATCAAAAAATCTTTTCTGTCCAAGAATTCGAAACAATGCTTGGAGTGAAACTGTCCAGCAGTAAAGTAATTGGAAAAATCACGAAACAAACAGCAGGAAAGCGAGTCGCCCAAGTCAAATTCCATAACAAAACCTTAATTGGCCGTGAAATCCGCGAAAAACTTGATCTCAAATCCTCCGATTTCGAATGGGTTCGAAAAGGAAACAACATCATCGTCAGCACCCGCGGTTACGGACACGGCGTTGGAATGAGCCAATACGGTGCCAATGGAATGGCGAAAGAAGGAAAAACCTATCAAGAAATCGTTAAATACTACTATAAGGGAGTCGACATCACCTCAGCCGACACCATGCTTGCTCAAATTACATCGAAGCAGTGAACTACGTGGAAATTGATGGGATAGAGTTTCTGATCAGTTCGCGGATAAATCGTGGATTTGCGCGGATATCCATGTAAAACGCGCGGATAAACCTCTCATTCCCGCGGATAAAGCACTGAAACTAGCGGAT
>DATFAH010000017.1:0-2401 GCA_035254805.1 Caryophanales bacterium
TTTTTTTGCCTGCTTAATTTATTGAAGATTAAAAAAGTATAGAAAATGATAAAAGAGTGCTAGTAATAACGGTTCAAGGAAGCATTTTCATTTATATAATTAAATTGTTAGGAAGTTAAAACAAGTATTGAAGGAGGATAACAATGAAAAGAAAATTGAAAGCGATTACTTTGTTGCTAGTTGTCATAATACTATCTGTTATTTTTGCAGGATGTAACAACAGCAGCAGTAAGGTTAGCGTCGGAATTGTATTGCCTACAAAAGATGAGCCAAGATGGGTACAAGATGAACAAAGATTTAAAGATGCGCTAAAGGGTACGAAGTATACAACGGAAATTTTGTTTAGTCAAGGTTCCTCTGCTAAGGAAAAAGAAAATGTTGAAACGTTAATTAACAAAGGAATTAAAGTTCTGATCATTTGTCCTCAAGATGGTGATGCAGCAGCATCTGCTGTAGAAGCAGCCGCAAAAGAAGGTATAAAAGTTATTTCCTACGACCGTTTAATTACAAATACAGATGCTGTCGATTACTATGTAACATTTGATAGCGTGGCTGTAGGCGCAGCGCAAGCACAATACCTTGTTGACCATGTAAACGGGTCTAATGTGCCATTGTATCTATACGCTGGTGCTGCTTCTGACAATAATGCATTCTTGTTTTTCCAAGGTGCGTGGAAAGTTCTTCAACCTAAAATCGCTGATGGCACTTTCAAAATTGCCAACTCAAACGAAGCGGTTGCTCTTAAAGATACAGCCGATCTATCTCGTGACCAACTAAGTAAGATTATTGGTCAAGTAACAACAAACTGGGATGCGAACGAAGCGAAAAACAAAGCCCAAACACATCTGACTGCTGTTGCGACAGATATGAAGGGCGATGTAGCAATCCTCGCTCCAAATGACGGAACTGCTCGTTCGATTGCCGATGTATTCGCATCTGATAGTGCGATTAAGAGTTTTGTTGTAACAGGTCAAGATGCGGAGAAAGCTTCTATTCAATACATCATCGATAGCAAACAATCAATGACAGTATTCAAGGATGTTCGTACGCTTGTTAAAGATGCGATGGGTATGGCTGTTGATATTTTGGACGACAAAAAACCTGAAACAACTGGATCTTACGACAACGGAAAAATTGAAGTGAAAGCAAAGCAAACGGACGTTATCGTCGTTGACAAAGACAATGTTAAGAAAGAACTCCTCGATTCCAAATATTACAAAGCAAGCGATTTTACTGGATTAAAATAAAATATTCAAAGCCTATGCGGAATAGTGATAGAGATGTCTATCACTATTCCGCCATTGTACCAGTTGTTAAGAGTAAAGGGGGCAAAATGATGAGCGAATATATTTTGGAGATGAATCAAATCTCCAAGGAGTTTACAGGCGTCAAAGCGCTCACCAATGTCAATTTTAAGGTAAAAAAGGGAGAAATTCACTGCTTGATCGGTGAAAACGGAGCAGGGAAATCCACGTTGATGAAAGTGCTTAGCGGTGTTTACCCTTGCGGCACGTACCATGGTGATATCGTTTTCGAGGGCAGTGTACAGCAGTTTAATAAAATCAGTGACAGTGTGAAGGTAGGGATTGCTATTATATACCAAGAATTAGCATTATTCCCAGATCTCACCGTATATGAAAATATTTTTACGGGCAATGAAGTGAAGCGGGGTGCCATTGTTAACTGGAACCAAACGATAGTTCAGTCAAAGAAAATGCTTGAAAAGGTAAAATTGAATGTAAATCCTGAAACGCTTGTTAAAGATTTAGGCGTTGGTAAACAGCAGCTAGTAGAAATCGCTAAAGCTCTAAGTAAAGAGGTAAAGTTGCTCATTCTTGATGAGCCAACCGCGGCGCTCAACGAGAATGATAGTGAAAATCTTTTGAATCTATTATGTGAGCTAAAAAAACAGGGAATTACGTGTATCATGATTTCTCACAAGCTAAAAGAAGTCATTGCTATTGCGGATAAAGCTACAGTTCTTCGCGATGGCCAGACCATTTGTACGCTGGATGCTTCTAAGGGTGAAATTTCCGAAAGCGTCATTATTAAAAACATGGTTGGCCGCGAAATTGATGATATTTTTCCGAAGAGGCTAGATAAAAAGTTTGGCGAAAAAATCCTTGAATTACATAATTGGTCTGCTATCGATTCTCAAATAGACCGACAAGTGGTGAAGAATGTAAATCTTCACGTCAAAAAGGGTGAAATTGTCGGGATCGCCGGCTTAATGGGCTCGGGAAGAACGGAACTCGCCTTAAGTATCTTCGGTAATCCGAAGTCTTATAAACTGCAGGGGGATTTAGTGTTTGAGGGATCACTTAAGACGCTCAAGCATCCAAGTGACGCCATAAAGGCAGGAATCGCTTATGTCACGGAAGATCGAAAGGGTGATGGATTG
>DATFAH010000018.1:0-2427 GCA_035254805.1 Caryophanales bacterium
GGACGAAGAAAAAAGTTTGTGATGTAATTCACGTTGTATGGCAAAAAAAAGTGCTTTTTTCGTCACAAAATAGTAACAATATGTCCACATTTATCTTATTCTTTTTTCATTTCTTTTTCAATAGCTTAAACAACAATAAGAAACTTAAAAAACTTGTGAATATTTAAAAATCTATATTTCAAGAAATTGAGCCCGAAATATAGATTTTTTTCATTTTTCAAATTTTTTGTCACCTTTCTGAAAATTCCTAGAAAGGAGTGAGGAAAATTTATTTTTGTGTTATGATATTGTGTGGAATTTAACAATATAAATAGCTAGACGAGTTATCTTTATAAAACTTTTTTGAGGTGAAGATGATGAAAGACGTAGTAACCCCTGTTTCAGCACCATTTTCAAGGGCAAACCCATTTCAAGCTAAGGTTTTAAAAAATGTAAATTTAAACGGCGAAGGCTCTGCTAAAGAAACAAGACATATTGAATTTTCATTAGAAGGTTCTGGTCTTTCCTATGTCCCTGGAGATGCTCTTGGCATTATCCCTTCAAATGACCCAGAACTAGTGGCAGCCCTTCTTGAAGAAATGAAATGGGATGCGAAAGAGAAAGTAACGGTTACAAAACAAGGCGATACCCTACCATTAAAAGAAGCGCTGACAAACTTCTTTGAAATTACATTATTATCAAGGAAAATTTTACAAGGATCAGCAGGGTTTACGGAAAATGAAGAATTACAAAAGCTTGTGTTGACTGAAAATGCTAACCAGTTGAAAGAGTATACGTATGGACGTGATTTGCTTGATATGTTACGTGACTTCGGACCATGGAATGCTACTGTCCAAGACATTGTGTCTCTTTTAAGAAAATTGACTCCACGCCTCTATTCAATTTCAAGCAGCATGGCTGCAAATCCTGGCCAAGTACACTTAACAATTGGTGCTGTTCGCTACACTTCTCACGGCCGCGATCGTAATGGAGTTTGTTCTGTACAGTGTGCAGAGCGTCTTCCAGAAGATTCTACAATTCCAGTGTTTGTTCAAGTAAATAAACATTTTGGTTTACCGGAATCTGATAAAGATATTATCATGGTTGGCCCAGGAACAGGGATTGCACCATTCCGTTCATTTATCCAAGAGCGTTCCGTAAATAAAGGAACAGGAAAATCATGGTTATTCTTTGGTGACCAGCATGCAGCATCAGATTTCCTTTATAAAGATGAATTTGATAGCTATCTAAAAGAAGAAGTTTTGACAAAATTAGATACTGCCTTCTCCCGTGATCAGACTCAAAAAGTCTATGTACAAGATAAAATTCGTGAAAACGGCAAGGAATTATTTGAATGGCTGCAAAATGGAGCTTACTTCTATATTTGCGGAGATAAGGAACGGATGGCAAAAGACGTCAACACCGCCCTTATTGACGTAATTGAAAAAGAAGGCTCAATAAGCCGCGAAGATGCTGAAAGCTATTTAAATGATTTATCAAAACAAGGCCGTTACCAGCGTGATGTGTATTAAGAAAAGCGCAAGCGCCTCAGGAATCGACGTACAAACTGGAGGGACTCAGGGCTTTAGATAAAGGAAACACAATGAGGCGATTACGATTGATGTTGACTTTTCGTAGGGAGAAGGCTCAAAGTTTGCTTTTTCGATAGGCGCTCCTCTCGAAAAAGCTATCACTTTTCCTTCGTGCGAAGCTTACTCTAGTGGAGCTTTACAGTTTTCTAAGTTCAAAATTTTATACTTATCTTTTTAAATAAATAAGTAATCCATATGGCATCCTACTTTGGATGCCTTTTTCCCTGCCTTCATAAAGAAAGTCCTCATAACAGTTACATTTTCATAGACCATATTCCCTATATTTACGTTATAATAATCCTAAATAAGCTCTCATGCAGAAGGAGACTTTATGATGAATGTAACGATTGATCCCATTTATGATAAAAATTATACATGCTTACATTGCAAGAAAGGATTTATTAGCAAAAAAGTACGGTCTCGGTTTATTAAAATCGATCATTATGATACAGACTTTTTTCCCATATATGATTCCGAAGATTCCAACCCTTTACTATATCACGTACAAGTTTGCCCTTCTTGTGGATTCTCTTTTTCAGATGAGTTTACGAAGTATTTTCCTCCTGGATCTTCAGAAACCATTCAAAAAGCCATTACCGAACATTGGGTTCCACGTGATTTCAGTTCAAGAAGAACAATCCATCAAGCCATTCAAACCTATAAACTTGCGATCTATAGCGGTATTTTAAAAAAGGAAAAGCACATCGTTCTCGCTGGATTATATATGAGAGTGGCATGGCTTTATCGCTTAAAAGGAAATGTGGAGCAGGAGCAAAGGTTCATGAAACTGTCTGTAACAGAATATGAAGAATCATATATCAATGATGATTTTCGCGGTACACAAGTTTCTGAAGTA
>DATFAH010000019.1:0-3051 GCA_035254805.1 Caryophanales bacterium
ATAGCCAAATCAGTCATATTCACGGAATAAAAATATTGGATTCTCCAGCTGCTGGCTAAATTCCAAACCTTAATCAAGAACAAAGCAATAAAAAATGGTAAAAAGGCTCGATAACCACTATCACTAACATGAGCATATAGCGGCATTAGAACTGCTAGGACTATTAAAAGCAAATATCCTTGAAAAATGGCACTAATGATACCACAGCGTAAAAAATAACCTTGTAGCCGATTTTCTAACGGAATTAAAAAGACTTGATCTGCTTCAAGAAGCAAATTATAAACAGGACTATATGTAAGTATGAGACCAATAATAACAGCAATAATGATTTCAGCTGGGAAACCATGTGAGAGAGTTTTGATCCATGCTTGATAATAAAATGCGGCTGAACCAATTAAAAACAGCATTACGATAACCAAATGGCCGTTAAAAATGTATCGCAAATATCTTCCTAAATCTTGAACACGCCTTCTTGCCCGTTCTTTCCAAAGCTTTTTATCATCAAACATAGTTTTCTTCCTTTGTTAATTGAATATATAGATCATCAAGTGACGCGTCTGGCATGGAGAATTGTAAACGCAATTCATTTAATGTTCCGTTTGCACGAACTTTTCCATCATGTAAAATAATAAAACGGTCACAATATTTCTCTGCTGTTGTAAGGATATGAGTGGACATTAAAATCCCTGCGCCATTTTCTTTCATCTTTTTCATAAGATCAAGCAAGGACTGGATGCCAAGTGGGTCTAAACCAACAAAAGGTTCATCAACAATGTACAGTGCAGGCTGCACTAAAAATGCGCACATAATCATTACTTTTTGTTTCATCCCTTTGGAAAAGTGCGCAGGAAACCATTTTAGTCTTTTTTCCATCCGAAATTCTTTTAGCAAATGTTGAATTCTTTCTTCGTATGTTGACTCATCTAAACCATGTGCCATTGCCGTTAATTTTAAATGCTCAGCTAAAGTAAGCTCTTCATATAAAACAGGTGTTTCTGGTACAAATGTAAACAGTTTTCGATAAACCTCTTTATCTTCAGAAAATAAATGACCAGTAATTTTTATTTCTCCATGGTGGGGCTTCATTAAACCAGTAATATGTTTAATGGTCGTACTTTTCCCAGCACCATTTAAACCGATTAACCCAACCATTTCTTTTTCATTTACTTCGAATGAAACATTTTTTAACACAGGATTTCTTGTATAACCTCCTGTTAAGTTTTCAATTGACAATAAAGTCATTTGCAACGTCCTTCCATGCATTATAATAATTCATTTTATCAAATTGTTCGGGAAAAAAATAGGAAATCCATTTTCGTTTGAAATGGATGCATAAATGTTTAGAAATTACACAACATAATCTCGAAGGGGCGATGATCCTAAATCATCAAAAATTGAAATGAGGTGTCTGCAGCAGACAAGTTCCTTTCAATTCATTAGCTTCAAGGACGTTCAAATAAGGGGATGGTTGTTTTGCACAAAGTGCCATTTAACCATTTGATGTTCAGATAACACCAAAAGCGTTTATTGAGAAAATAATCGAGCTTTAGGTGTTTATCAAAGATCCATCATCCACTTTATACGTTGAAGAACATATAAAATAAGGGGATGGTAAGCTTGAACAATGATCACTCTTACAAAAAAACACTAACATGACAAATGAGGTGTTTACAAAAGAAGAGTCCTAAAAGAACGAAAAAACGAGAAGTAATACCCCTTCAAAAGGGCGGGATTCCTAGCGAATCCTGCCTTTATCTTTTTTAGCTTTTTTATGGTAAAATACGGTCAAACGAAAATTGAAGGGTTGTGGAACAAATGAGTGATTGTATTTTCTGTAAAATAATTAACGGGGAAATCCCATCTGCGAAAGTTTTTGAAAATGAACATGTTTTAGCTTTTTTAGACATCAGTCAAGTGACAAAGGGACATACATTAGTTATTCCTAAAGTACATAAAGAAAATTTATTTAAGTTAACACCCGAAATTGCAAGAAATCTTTTTGAAGTCGTTCCAAAAATTGCAAATGCATTAAAAACAGAATTTAATCCTGTTGGCCTAAACGCTGTCAACAATAATGGTGAAGAAGCTGGGCAATCTGTTTTTCACTTCCATTTACACTTAATTCCGCGCTACGGAAAAGGTGATGGCTTCGGGGCTATTTGGAAAAATAATCAAAGTGATTATACATCAGAAGATTACCAAACAATGGCGGCAAAAATTAGAGAACATCTTAATTGACAGAAAATTAGTTCTTCCTGAAATTCAAATCACATGTTATAATGAACACAAGTTTTTCGCTGTAGGCAATTAGCGCACTACAGGAGAAGCAAATAGCTGAGATCAGCAGAGGAGAGATGAGAAATGAATACAAAAAATCTTGTGGCCCTTGCCCTATTAATCGGGATTGGGGCAGTCTTGCATGCGGTGGTTCCACCAATTTTTCTTGGAATGAAGCCGGACATGATGCTAACGATGATGTTTTTAGGAATACTGCTTTTTCCTGAAATCAAAAATGTGTTCCTTGTATCAATCGTAACTGGAATTATCTCTGGTGTTACAACCACTTTCCCAGGTGGATTGTTCCCAAATATCATTGATAAATTTGTGACAGGATTACTCATTTTTGTTTTAATTTCAGCACTAGGAAAATACCGAAACAATATTGTCAGTGTTGGAGTAATAACTGCAATTGGAACACTGATATCTGGAACAGTATTTTTAACATCTGCTTATTATATTGTTGGACTTCCAGGACCATTTATCGGTCTTTTTGCAGCAGTCGTATTACCAGCTACTGCTATTAATACAGTAACAATGGTGATCATCTATCCGATTGTTACAACGATATTTAAAAGAACGAAATTATCAACACCAGAAAGTATAAAACTTTGATACAAATAACAAAAAAGAACCCGAAACTTCGGTTCTTTTTTTGTTTGTTCTTGAAATATTATTATTATTTTTTTACAAAAACCTAGGAATCTGCTTGATTCATTATTTTAGTCTTCTTTCAAAATACCTACTTACATACAATTTTTGTATATTTGAATA
>DATFAH010000020.1:0-2341 GCA_035254805.1 Caryophanales bacterium
CGTGGATTCTGGCAATGAGGAGGCCCATGGAGGGGCAAAGCCGAAAAAACAAAAAGAACCTCAATATGTGCACCGTCAACTTAACATAATATATCTTATGAGACGTTATTGCTGAGGGAGGAGTAGTGGTGCATTATTGCCGCATAACGAACTGAACCCCTAAACTCTCCCGAAGCAATTGTGTGAACTTTACGTCATTTCTGGATGATATCCGAAGTAAAGTTATAAACCAGCTCGACAGTGACTGGAAACGTTATAAATTCAAGGGACTATGCAATGAAAATATCAGCCCAATTTTCTCTGCTGTCTAACTTGGCCCCTTAAGCTTCATCTCCTATTCCACCCTCTCCATAAGCTTATTATACGTCACGCTCTTTTCCGCTGTCACCTGGTCACTTGTAGCGTTCTGATCGCCGTCGGGCCAGAGATAGGTATAGGGCCGCCAGGCCGCAGCGATTGGCCCTTAAGTACAAACTCTGCCAATATGACCGTGCAGCTGAAGCTCTCTTGAATCGCCATAAGCGCCGCAGGCCCTCCTCGATGGCCAACACCAGCCCCCACCGTCTTCAGGGCACTGTTTCGTAAGGTGTAGTACGGCATCCCCTGCTAATTGGGGATGTTCACATCGCCGTAGATCGAAATGTACCGCCTTCGCGCCAGCCGGGAATCCTCTCCAACCCCAAGACGGCTTCAGTTAGTATCCATTTTGTACGTTTCGGATACTAACCGAATTCAATCAACTACCACAACATTAGGATAAAGCCTCCTTTGAGTCACCCTGGAGGTCTCAATTTACCCTGCTACCCACGAAAAACCCTGAAGTGAAAAAAATAAGGACCTCTTAGAACTGTCCAAATAACCGGACAACCGCCCCTATCCGGTCAATTCAATTTGAAAAAACCCCGCTTTCCCCGTTTACATTACTGTAGCAGTTGTGTGGCAACTTGACACTTTTTGGCTATTATCAACTTACGCATCTCAAGAGTATGAGGGAAACGGCCCCACACTCCCTTTGCTATTAAAATACCTAGCTCTCTGCCATCTTCAGTACCCTCCAGCAAAAATGCAGTAACCATTTGGCAGTTATCAGAGGTTACATGGACAGCAACCTTCCTTCCAATTAATTCATACGAACATGCTAAGAAATGGCTTGAGTACCGCACCCGCTCAAATTGTACGTAAGGCCTAATACCAGAGAGACTTCCTCTGATGGTTCTTATGAAGCGAAGCTTTAGCATTTTGAAATACCTCCTTTGTGGTAGAAAAAATGGAATGGCATAGCAGCGAAGGGGAATTGCCCATGCAAGTTTTTACTTGGTGTCACGCTATGTCTTAAACTGACCAAGAAACAGCTCTTTAATTATATCCAGATTGCTTTCCAGTTCTTTTTGATGATCTTCTCCAGATTCATTTTTGGGGATAAGATATGGCCCCCTCGGCTGGAAAAAAGAAATTCTTCCGTTTGTCTTGGCCACTGGCTTGAAACCTTCCCAGTAAATTGAATAGGTACTGATTTCCTCAGGACTTGGCACCCGTATTTCATTAGCATAAAAACTCTTAGTAGCCAGATCTAAGCAACCGTTAAACATCTCAATATATTCAAGCTCGCTGATATCAACATCATGAGGGAATAAATTAAAATCGTAGTATCTTTTATGTCTAGTCGGTGAGTCATGCCAAAATTTCATCCCGTGTGCGCTGTCTTTACCTTCCCAATACAGGCGAAAAAATATGTAAGCCAAGGCATATGGACAAATCGTCACACCAGTGATTCTAGCTCCTATTCGCAACCAAAAACCACACTCTCCAATTCGATTGATGCAATACTCGTGTTCCTTTGCTATCTCAATGATTTTGGATGGCACGTATCTATGCCCATAAGTTGATTCAATTTTACGGTCATATTTTAGTACCATTTCACGGATCTCCTTGTCGATTGGTGGTAGTTTGCCATAAAGTGACACCCACAATGACCATATCTTTTGTTGAAAATATGGATTATTTTGTTCTCGATTATAGCGATGAGGTGGTACTGATATTTGTTTGATTTTTCGTCTTTTCTGTAGAATATCTGCGATTTTTTCAAATTGTTCGATTTCATTCTGACAAACAAACTGTTCATTTTTGTCTAAATCTAGAAATAAATGTCCACAATTACAGCATGAATAATAACTATTTATATCTTTTACAAAACAATTTAAAAATATTGCAGATATTCTGCTGGAAAGACGAAAAATCAAACGAATATCAGCGCCACCTCATCGCTATAATCGAGAACAAAATAATCCATATTTCCAACAAAAGATATGGTCATTGTGGGTGTCACTTTATGGCAAACTAC
>DATFAH010000021.1:0-2720 GCA_035254805.1 Caryophanales bacterium
AACAACTAACGAGGTATACAGATGCACTCTCATTTTACCAATCTTCTAATCGATTTAAAAGAGCTTTCTATTTCCAATATTGAAAATGTACACGATCAATTTTTTATATATGTTCAGCCAAATGATTATCTGCAGCCTTGTCCGCAGTGTCAGGGAAAGGATGTCATTCGTAAAGGAAGTGCTTATCTACGTAAAGTGCGTCACTTGCCGGCTTTTGGTCATCGCGTTTTTCTTTTTTTGCCTGCAATCCGTATGATGTGCAAGGATTGTGATGCTTCTTTTGTATGGCAATATGAGTGTGTGGCATCTGGAAAGCGCTATACAAAACAGTTTGAGGCTTCTCTCCCTGGTTACGTTGTTGGTGCCACAGTTACTCATGCGGCTAGGCAGGCCCAAACACCCGCAACTACGGTAGAACGCATTTTTAAAAGATGGATGGAAATTGAAAGTATTCAAGTTCAAGCAACTTGTAAAGAAGAAGCCTTAAAAAGTAGTCAGCTTGTATTGGGCATCGATGATTTTGCCATTCGCAAAGGTCATACCTATAATACAGGCCTCCACGATTTACGTGGCGGATCTTTTCTGGATGTTATTCCTGGAAGAACACTTGAAGAACTACACTCCTATTACCAAAAGAACCCACTATGGGTAGATCTAAAACCTACAGCCGTCGTGATGGATCTAGCAAAAGGCTACCATACGTTTATCAAGGAAATTTATCCAAATGCCATTCGAATTGCCGATCGTTTTCATGTAAATCGATATGTAACAGAGGCCTTACAGCTGATCCGAAAGCAGGTACAGAAGGATCTTTCTACTCGTGCACGCCAACAATTAAAACTGAATTATAGGCTACTCGGCAAACGAAGTGATCAATTATCTAAAAAAGAAACGATATTAGTAAACCAATTCCTTCAGTACTCAGATGACTTACGCGCTGTTTATGAATGGAAAGAGGCGTTTATTACCTGGTACGATTGTAGTGTCAGTCATGCATTGGCTGAAATCGGCTTCGTTCGTTGGCTTAAACAGGGTGAAATAATTAGTCACCCCGCTGTACAGGAATGTCTAAAGACGATGAAAAACTGGCAGGAAGAAATCTGTAATTATCACCTTTTACGCTTCACCAATGCAGCAGTGGAAGGAAGAAATAATAAGATAAAAGCCTTGCAACGCAGACATTATTTTACTCGTAATCCCAAGCATTACAAACAAAGGATATTATTAGAATGTAATGAAGAGCAACTTAGTTATTAGAAGTAAGCAAGTACATGTTTTGGTGAAGAGCCCGTTTTATACAATGAATTTTTTTAAAAAAAAGATCACATAAGTATTACCACGTCATTTCCTCCTTCAAAACACTTTTATGATAACTAGGAATAATCCTGCAATTTTTTATGAATACTTTAAATATATCGATATGGAAGTTATTTTCTAAGCATGGAGGTTTATTAGTGAAAAAAATTACGATATTTATTGCAACTATAGTCGTATCCATATCCCTTTTAAATATTAAGGTAAAAGCGCAAAATGTAGTGAATTTATCGGAGCAAAATACGATGTCTGTATTATGGATTCAAAAATCTGGAGAAGCAAAAGCTCTATATTATCAGGGTTATAATACTGGAAGGATGAGATTGGACGAAGCTTTAGCTAAAAAGCCAAAAAATCCAGCTGTGGTACTTGATATTGATGAGACAATAGTCGATAATAGCCCGCTTTTTGCAGCAAATTTGGATCCTATGAATTCCTTTTCTTGGGAAGAGTGGATTATGATGAAAAAGGCAAAACCTCTTCCTGGTGCGGTGGACTTTTTGAAGTATGCTAATAAAAAAGGAGTAGATATATATTACATATCTAATCGGAAAGAGGCGATGAAAAAAGCAACAATAAAAAATTTAAAACAAATTGGTGCGCCACAAGTTGATGAAAAGCATGTTTTATTAATGCAGCCAAATGAAAAAGGAAAGGAAATCAGGCGTCAAAGTGTTGCGGCAACACATCAAATCGTTTTATTCTTTGGTGATAATCTAAATGATTTTAGTGGCTTTGAAAAATTATCTGTTTCCGGAAGAATGGATGCTGTAGATAGAAGAAAAACTGAATTCGGCAAAAAATTAATTGTTTTTCCAAACCCTATGTACGGTGATTGGGAGGAAGCCATTTACCATTACGATGTAAAAAAAACTGAGGCTGACAAAGCAAAATTACGGAAGGAAAGTTTAGAAAGATTTAATCCATAACGTGAATATAAACAGTATTAAGAAGGCTATCTTGAATTTTTATCAAGATAGCCTTTAACAAAACTAAAATAACGCTCGTATTCCCACTAAAACAATTCCGATTAAAAATCCGCAAATCGCACCGTTCACCCGAATCCATTGAAGATCCTTGCCAACATTATTTTCAAGCATTTCGATTAGTGTTTTATCATCTAGTTTGTCCAAGTTTTCCTTGACTAAATAGCCAATTTTTGAATGATTTTCTTCGATAAAGGTATAGATATGTGTTCGTATCCAATCTTCAATTTTGCACATTTTATCGATGTCTTGTTTAAAGTTTTCCAAAGAATTAAAGACAAATGGCAGGATGGAATGATCGTAAAACGAAGGTTCTTCAATATGTTTTAATATTTTTTGCTGTATCCGATCAAGGAAATCATGAATGGTATCCTGAAGCTGCCAATCATCCACTAATTTTGTTTTCCACAAATCCAATTC
>DATFAH010000022.1:0-2138 GCA_035254805.1 Caryophanales bacterium
AACTTTCGTTTGTATAAATCTGTGTCTCTGGAATAAAGGGACAGATCGTATCGTCTTGCAGCAATTTTTCATGGACTTCCCATTTGGAAAGGAAACGGTCATTGAAAAAAGGAATATTACATTGCTCAAGTTTTTTTCGGAAATTAAGAAAGCTTTTAACCTGTTCAAGTTTACGAGAATGAATTCGATTATAAATAACATCTGGATAGGGAAGCTCTGAAAATACCCATTTTCCATTTTCTTTATAGTACCCGCTAACTTCTGTTCCGGAGAAATTCTTATAAGTAAATACATAAAAAAAACCGCCCAGTTCAGAAAGTCCTTGATGGAGTTCCTCACAAAATAAATGGATATTACGAAAGTTAGGTGTATCCGTATCAGAAATAAAATCAGTCAATAATCCAACCACTGGACCAAGGTGTAAACAGTTAGTTTCTTTTAAGTACCTCGCTCTAAATGGATAGGTCTGAATGGGTAATGAAAAATAATGATAGATGGGTTTTGGAAAATGAATTTCATTTTGCGTATTTTTCACTATTTGAATCTTAACGGAAAGATTTTTTTTTCCTAACCAAATTTTTATCTCCTTATTTTTTTTCAGCTTAAGCTGTTCCAGTAATGGATAAGATATTTGGATTGTTACATCATTCTTGGTTTCCATAGGAATTATGTTGATAGGGATAAAAGCAGCTTGCATAATCACTCCCCATTTTTTAATAAATTATAGGTGGAAGCGGATATAGTATCGTATGAAATGGCAACAATGATGGTGATTGCTGCCCAATAAGTTGAACCTTCTCGCAATTGGGCGCATAGTTTGGTATAGTCTAAATAATTGTATTTGTAAAAAGGAGTGGGAAAAATGGCAATAAATCTTTTTGATGCCGCAAATGAATTAGAGAAAGCAATTCGGGAAAGCGATGAATATAAACAATTAAAGCATATGTATGATGTGGTTAATGCTGATGGAGCAGCAAAGCAAATGTTTGATCATTTTCGTCAAGTTCAAATGAACTTGCAACAAAAACAAATGATGGGCCAGGACATTTCCCAAGAAGAAGTGGAACAAGCACAGCAAACTGTAGCCATTGTCCAGCAAAATGAAAAAATTTCTGCCTTGATGCACGCTGAGCAGCAAATGGGTATGATAATCGGTAAATTAAACCAAGTTATCATGAAACCTCTTGAGGAACTTTACGGAAAAATGTAAAACTATTTTTAAAACCTTCGGTGATCCAACCGGAGGTTTTTTAATGTAATAAAATTGGGCTTCCCTCCTTTCGATCTAAATGCTTTGTTCTACAACTAAAGAAAAAATCATAAAAGTGTTATAAGGAAAACTTCACCAAGAACAGGGGGCAACAGAATGATTTTTCGCTTGCTTGCGTTAAATATTGATGGGACACTTCTCCAATCAAATGGCAGACTCCATAAATCCACAAAAGATGCTGTTGAATATGTTCAACAAAAAGGAATTTTAGTTACTTTAGTTACTTCGAGGAGTTTCCCATCAGCAAGAAAGGTGGCGAGGGCTTTAAAAATAAAATTGCCGCTCGTGTCCCAACAAGGGTCTTATATTGCCAGTATTCAGGAAAAACCAATATATATCAAAAAGATAAATGAAGTTGTAACCTATGATATCGTTCGTTTTCTTGAAGAATTTCCGTGTCAAATACGGCTTGTAACAGAACAGTATTCGCTTGCAAATAAATTGAAAATTAATAATGACTTACTGGCAAAAACGGTTTTTACATCAGGTGACCCTGTTTTTTATTCACAGCAATTTGTATCATCATTAAGTGAATCTCTGCATGAACAAACCGTTTCTCCGGCAAAAATTGAAGTTTATTTTGAAGAAAGCAATGATTTACAAGATGTAAAAAAAGTTTTAGCGAAAATGTATACGGAAATTAATCTCATCGAATTGGATTCTCTTCGTTTGGATATTGTCCCGCAAGATGCATCAAAATTAAATGGGCTATCCTATTTAGGAAATCATCTTGGAGTTAAACTTGAGGAAATGGTGGTTATTGGTGACAGTCTAGATGATATTCCAATGCTTGAAGCGGTTGGACTTGGCGTGGCAATGGGGAATGCCAGAAATGAAGTAAAAAAAGCAGCAGATTGGATCACTAGAT
>DATFAH010000023.1:0-4754 GCA_035254805.1 Caryophanales bacterium
AGCCTGCATCCCAGCCAGCAGGCACCACGAACTTTGATATTTTAAAAAGGCTTTCCAATCTTGAAAAACATGTATTTGGGAACAAGTTATACGATTGATAAATTATGACAGTTTTTCCTGTTAAAAACATTGCAATTGTGAAAGAGAATACATATAATAAATGTATTCATTAAATACGTTCGGGTAATCGCTGTAACATTTGTTGCAGAGGAAAGTCCATGCTCGCACGAGCTGAGATGCTCGTAGTGTTCGTGCCTAGCCAATTCATAAGCTAGGGCAGCTGGGACACCAGTTGACGGCTGGGAAAATGCCTAAGTCTTTTGGATATGGCATGAATACCTATAAAAGTGCCACAGTGACGGAGCCTTTCTAGAAATAGAAAGGGTGGAACGAGGTAAACCCCACGAGTGAGAAACCCAAATAATGGTAGGGGAACTTTCTCTTAGGAATTCAACGAGGAGAAGGACAGGTTCTAATGTAGCCTGTAGATAGATGATTACCACCGGAGTACGAGACCAATGTCGCTTGAAGTACAATGGTACAGAACATGGCTTACAGAACGTTTTTAATGGGATAGTATGAATGGTGAATGTGAGGCTCTCCTGAATGTTGGAGAGCTTTTTAATTTTTTAAGTTAAATTAATCGTTAGTATCAATAATAATAGTCTATAATAATTATGTTTCAATTTTACAGGATACATAATCATGTTTTAGATAAATTGAAGAAAATGAGTGTGACAATATGGGAAAATATCAACTGATTGCCACTGCTGCAATGGGTCTTGAGTCGATTGTAGCGAAAGAAGTCCGAGCCTTAGGGTATGAATGTGAAGTAGAGAATGGAAAGGTTTTATTTACAGGTGATGAATCCGCGATTGCCAGATGCAATTTGTGGCTCAGAACAGCAGACCGGATTAAAATTAAAGTAGCTGAATTTAAAGCATTCACCTTTGATGAGTTATTTGAGAAAACGAAAGCTCTTCCGTGGGAGAATTACTTGCCAGAGGATGCTGAATTTCCTGTCATAGGGAAGTCTGTAAAATCAAAGCTCTTTAGTGTGTCAGACTGTCAAGCAATTGTCAAAAAAGCAGTCGTAGAAAGAATGAAAAAGCATTATCGTAGAAATACTTGGTTTGAAGAATCAGGTGCATTATATCGAATTGAAGTCGCGCTATTAAAAGATGTAGCTACTATTACCATTGATGCAAGCGGTCAAGGGCTTCATAAACGTGGATACAGGGTCGATCAAGGGGAAGCACCATTAAAGGAAACCCTTGCAGCGGCGTTAGTACTATTGACCAATTGGAAACCTGATCGACCTTTTTTAGATCCTTTTTGCGGATCTGGTACGATCCCCATTGAAGCTGCATTAATAGGGCAAAATATCGCTCCAGGCTTCAACCGGGAATTTGTTTCAGAAGGCTGGAACTGGATCCCGGAAAAAGTATGGGATGATGCCAAAACAGAGGTAGAAGATCTTGCTAACTATGATCAACCATTAGACATCTATGGGTCGGATATTGATCACAGAATGGTAAAAATTGCACAAGAAAATGCCTTTGAGGCAGGACTTGGTGACATTATTCAATTTAAACAAATGCAGGTTAAAGATATATCGATGAAAAAGGAATATGGTGTAATTGTTGGAAATCCGCCTTACGGAGAAAGACTTGGCGATAAAAAGGCTGTTGAGCATATGTATAAAGAAATGGGTCAGGCTTTTGCTAAATTGGATACTTGGTCCATCTATATGCTAACATCCAATGAAAATTTTGAGCAGTTATACGGAAAGCCAGCAACGAAAAAAAGAAAGCTTTTTAATGGTTTTATCCGTACAGATTTATATCAATATTGGGGTAGAAAACCGCCTCGAAATAATGAATAGACATACGATAAATTTTCCTCTTTAATAAAGAGGGCTTTTTTTTGGAGGGATTAAAGATTATGCAGAACCGTATGCCATTTACCATTTCAAAAACGGAATCATTTTACGATAAATTAGGAGATTGGATCGGGGATCTTTTCTACGAAACATTGCCTGAAGCAGGATTTGAACTAAGAGATGAACAAATTTATATGGCATTTCAACTAGAGAAAGCTTTTAAAGAGAAAAAAGTAATGTTTGCTGAAGCGGGGGTTGGAACGGGCAAAACGATCGCTTATTTACTTTATGCGATTACATATGCACGCTACACCCATCAGCCCGTTATCATTGCCTGTGCAGATGAAACATTAATTGAACAGCTTGTTAAAAAAGAAGGAGATATTTCAAAGCTGGAAAAAGTGTTAGATTTAGATATCGATGTTCGTTTAGCGAAATCTAGAGACCAGTATTTATGCCTTCAAAAGCTGGAAAAAGCAAGATTGGATGATTCAACTGGAATATTTGATGAAATTTATCAACAATTACCAGATTTTGTTCATCAAAATTCATCTATGCAAGTCTTTGAACGATATGGAGATCGGCGAGATTATCCGACACTATCTGATGAACAATGGAAGAAAATTAGCTGGGATCCATTGCAGGATTGCTTCTCTTGTGAAATGCGTAATCGCTGTGGGCTTACATTACATCGCGAATATTATCGCCATGCAAGAGATTTAATTATTTGTTCGCATGATTTTTATATGGAACATATTTGGACCAAGAATTCGAGAAAACGGGAAGGTCAGCTCCCGCTTTTACCAGAACATTCAGCTGTTGTTTTTGATGAAGGACATCTTTTGGAATTTGCCTGTCAGAAGGCCTTAAGCTATCGAATTACTGAGCAAACACTTGAGATGCTTTTGACAAAATTAATGGAGAATAACGTCCGGGAAAAAACGTTAACGACTATTGAAGAGGTACTTTATGAAAATGAAAGTTTCTTCATGACAATCTCAAAATATGCGTCTGTATCTGTGGGTTCTGATAAGCAATTTATTGAGAAGCATCCTCTTGTCGTGAAATCTGGGAAAAAATTGCTTGAAAAGCTTTGGGCTTTGGAAGAAGAATTAGTTTTTGATAGTGAACTATATGTCATTAATGATTATGAATTAAAAATTGTTGAGGAATATCTAGACAAAATTACCCACTCATTAGGACTATTTTTACAAACAGTGAATGGAATAACCTGGTTTGAAGAAATAGAAGGGGAACGGACCATCGTGATCATGCCAAGAATGGTGGAAGAAGTTATGAGAGAGGAAGTCTTCTCGCAAAAGAAGCCTTATATTTTCTCTTCTGCCACACTATCAAATGAAGGTTCATTTAATTATATGGCTAAAAGTCTTGGGATTAAAGACTACTTATCCTTTTCGGTTGCTTCACCATTTAACTATGAAGAAAAAATGAAAGTATATTTGCCTAAATTCCCAAAAGGAAAGACAGAGGATAAAATAAACTACTTGATAGAACAAATTTGCAAATCAGAAGGGCGTGCACTTGTATTATTAAATAATGAACAAGAGCTAAGTGAATTGCGGAAAAGGCTAACAGGGGAGATTGAATATCCAATTTTCTTTGAGGGGGATGCCGAATTAAGTACACTTGTTTCAAACTTTCAAAATGATGAGCATTCTATCCTTTGTTCGATCCATTTATGGGAAGGTTTAGATGTTCCAGGTAGATCTCTGGAAAATGTGATGATCTATTCTTTGCCGTTTCCTCCTAATGATCCTGTGTTTACAGCCAAAAGAGAAGGGGCGGAAAACCCATATTTAGAAGTAGATCTTCCGTATATGCTTCTCCGGTTGCGGCAAGGAATTGGCCGATTGATTAGAAGTGAGGAAGATCAAGGAGAAATTCAGTTATTATTAGATGAGAGTATTGACCATGATCTTTTAAATCAAATAAAAGAAATACTTCCAGTTGAACCTATAGAAGTAAAATAAAAGGACACGCGTTCGGTCTGATTGTTGAGGATTTTTTTTCTCGGCAATCTTTTTTTGACTAAAAAAAACCATTACTACTCAACACTAAACTCGCACAAATAAAACAAGGCAATCGCCGTGCATTAGCGCAAGCGATTGCCTTGTTTTTATTTAGACACAAAAAATATTTATCTGCCTAATAGTCTTCTTCCTTCATCAGTCATCTTTTCAGGTGACCAAGCAGGCTCCCAGACTGTATTGACAAAAACATTTTTTGTTTCTTCTATTCCTTCAACACAATATTGAACGCCGCTTGAGATGCTGTCATGTAATGGACAGCCAGGAGTTGTTAATGTCATTGTAACGGTAACATCATTATCTTCTGATACTTCGATGTTGTAAATTAAACCAAGGTCAACAACATTAATATTCAATTCTGGGTCATAAACAGATTTTAATTCTTCACGAATTTTTTCAACTAAACTCATTCCAAACACCTCACTATTTTTTTAATACACTTAGAATGGTAATCATCATTGTAATAAATACAATGGAAAGGATAAACTGTCCAATATTAAAGAGCAGGGCAATTTTAAATGTCAATGCAAAGAAAACAATGATAACTGAAAGAATATACAAACTAAACAAAGGGGTAGCTGCCTTTTCATTCATCATTTGCTTTAATGTTGGAACAGACTTTTTCCCAATTTCGCTACTATATTTATGTGTCCACCATAGGAATGGGACAATTTTAAATAAATAACCAAGAATGCTTAGCACAATCCAAAGTAAAATATAAGCATAGATCAATGGACTGATTACAGTGGAAAAATAGCTGGTCCATACCATTATAAAAGCAATTAAATGGATGATATTACCAAAAATAATGGCAGATAAGGCAA
>DATFAH010000024.1:0-6455 GCA_035254805.1 Caryophanales bacterium
TCCTTTTCGCCCGATAGTTTGACCTAGAATTGGAATGAAAATCATTATTCAAAAAATTCCCCTCCCTATAATAAGGATATGAACATTCTAACATGAGTTCCACGAAACTTGAACCCCTACTTCATGTGTTCCCTTTAATTAGAACTTAAGTCATGATCATATAACATTTTCACCACATCCGCGAATAATTGATTTACGCCTCCTTCATTTTCTAGTACATTTAAATTTACTGCAACCAAGATATACTTTGGATTTTTATATGGAAAATAACCTGCAAACCATTTATTATGAAGTTGTTTTCCATTAAGATATTTCCCGGTTTCAGCTGTCCCAGATTTACCTGCCACCTCATAAGGAAGGTTATTAAACCATCTTCCAGTTCCATTTGGATTTACTACTACCTCTCTTAGCAGTTTTTGAAGTTTCATTGCTGTATAGGAGGAAATTTTATCACCTTGTAATTTCTTTTCTTTAAAATTTATCATTGTTGTGCCATTTTTATACTCAATTTTTGATACAGCTCGGACCATTTCTTTATCTCCACCTCTTGCTATCGTTGCCATCATATTGGCAACAGCCAAAGGGGTTGCCCTTACCTCATGCTGCCCTATTCCAGACATCGCGACATAATTTCGATCATTTCGCTCTTCTTCCGATAAAAACACCCTCCCTTTAGCTTCCTCACTTAGCTGTTTAAAATTACTTGTATGGTATACATTTCCCCTCCAGCCAACAGGGCCAATTAATGAAAGTTTTGCCGCATAGTCCTCAAGCAGCCCTGGATCTACTTCCTTTAATTCTTGGGCAAGTTGTCCAAAAGTTCGATTACAGCTCCTCGCGAAACTATCTGTGAAGCTCAGCATTCCATAATTATATTTAAGTTCTGGCTTGCCATTGATTTTTTTACTGCAATCAAAGCGGCGTGACGGTGAATCAAAGTTCTGATCGATCGCAGCAGCAGCCACAACTGTTTTAAAGACAGAACCCATAATTTGCGGCTTTAACATTTCATTTGTCATCCCGCCTCCCTGATAGGGATTCTCTTTATTGATATTTGGGCGTGAAACCATTGCTACAATACTGTTCTCATTTAGGTCAAGAAGAACCAATCCGCCATTTTGAATCTGATAGGCATTCACTAGATCTTCAGCTTGCTGCTGAATATTTTTGTCAATCGTTGTCCGAACATTTACAGGATAAAATGGATTAGCTGGATCAACATACCTTACATTCACCCCGAATAATGGTGCACCATCACCATCAACGTGATAGATAAGTTTGGATTTTCCTTCTGGAAGTAGAAATTCATCGAAGCTTGCCTCTAAACCAGAAATACCGATTAGCGTCTTATCAGATAATTTCTTATCTGGGTAGCGTTTTTTTAGTAATTCTGGATTTTCACCAATAAGCCCCATTAACTGCTCAGACAGGATATTGGATCGTTCAAATTTTTTCTCGATGGCAAAAACCCCTGGTATTTTCAAGTCATTTACTCTCTTCATTTGCGTCGAAGTGAGTTCAATAGGATTTGGTTTTCCATAAGCAAACGGCTTTTTTTCTTTTTTAACCGCTTCAAGTAATGAAACCGTTGGAATGCCAGTTATTTCGGAAACCGACTCTGCATTCCAATTGATTCTGCTCAAAAAGGGAAAGAGGACGAGAACCGATGCCTTATTATGTGTCAGCCCTTCACCATTCCGATCGAGAAATGTTCCCCGACCATTATCCACAACCAACTCTTGTGATCTTTGACTCACACTTTCCTCTAATAAGTTAATATGATGTTTCGAGAAAGTGGTAGTTGAAAAAAGCTGAATCTCCATCAAACGCCAAACCAAAACACCTAAACAAGTAATAGAAAGTATTAGACATGCAATAGCACGTTTTTTTTTCAACATAAAAAACACCTCGTCAAAAGTGTTGACGAGGTGTTTTATTTTCAAACTTATTATTCATTATTTAATTGAAATAATACGAACATTCATTTCCCCACCAGGAGTTTGAACAGATACTTCATCTCCAACTTTCTTTCCAATTAAACTTTTCGCAATTGGAGAGTCATTAGAAATTTTCCCTTCAAATGGATCTGCTTCGGCACTTCCGACGATCGTATAGGTTTCTTCTTCCCCATCAGGAAGCTCAACAAATGTAACAGATCTTCCTAAGCTTACAGCATCACTAGTCATTTCACTTTCTTCAATAATTTTTGCATTTCGAATCATATTCTCTAATGTTGTAATACGGCCTTCAACAAAAGCTTGTTCTTCTTTTGCGGAATCGTATTCAGAGTTCTCGGATAAATCCCCAAAGCTTCTAGCTATTTTAATTCTTTCTACTACTTCTTTTCTTTTAACAGATTTTAAATACTCAATTTCTTGTACAAGCTTATCTTTTCCTGCTTGTGTCATCGGAAATACTTTTTCTTGAGCCACACCATTCACTCCTTCTATTCTTCACAAACCCTTTTTGAAATTGGGCTTTTTAATATGTAAGACATTACACCTATTGGCATAATGCATAGGAGCGCGTCCTATGCTAGGGCGCGCAACGAAAAAATAAAATTTTAATAAGTCCTTTAGTCATTTCCTATGCTATTGTTTCATAAAAAAGACTTTTGTTCAAGAATTGTTTGAATTTTTGTCACCATCAAATCAATTGCAACATGATTATGTCCACCCTCTGGAATGATCACATCTGCGTATCGTTTTGTTGGCTCGATAAATTGATTATGCATAGGGCGGACAACGTTCACATATTGTTCAATAACGGAATCCATTGTTCGTCCTCGTTCTTTAATATCACGCATAAGACGACGAATAATCCGAAGATCTGCATCCGTGTCTACATATAATTTAATGTCCATTAACTGACGAAGCCGTTCATCTTCAAGCACAAGTATTCCCTCAAGAATAATGACATCCTTTGGTTCTACCGGAATCACCTGATTTGAGCGAGTATGAATCGAATAATCATAAACAGGCTTATTGATCGCCTCATATCGTAAGAGTTTTTCAAGATGTTCAATCAACAGATCATTATCAAACGCCAACGGGTGATCATAATTTGTTTTAAGCCTTTCTTCAAAAGGAAGAGAGCTTTGATCCTTGTAATAATAATCCTGTTCAAGCATTAAAATAGAATGCCCTTTGAAGCTCTCATAAATTGCTTTTGTGACACTGGTTTTGCCTGATCCAGAGCCACCAGTTACCCCAATCACAACAGGTTTGCGTGTCATTCTAGTTCTCCTTTCGCATCATGTTGTTTGGGTAAACCGGTTTTTCCACTTTAAATTGTACAATTTGAAGCGGATGACGGGCTGCATCAAGTTTTATTCCATTCTCATCCCAAATCTTATCGATAACTTGAGTGAAATTGGTAAGCTCTGGTCCAAAGAATTCAACTTCATCCCCTGGTCTAAAATGGTTTCGCTGCTGCAACGTAACGATTTTCGTATCTGCGTTGTAATCCAATACCAGACCTACAAAGTCAAACTTTGTCTTGTTGCTATCATTACCAAACATTTGCTCTTTATACCCTGGGACTCCTTCAAAAAACGCAGGAGCTGTTTCACGGTTTGCACATTTATCTAATTCTTCTAGCCATTCTCTTTGAATGACAAAATGATCTGGATCTGCACAATAGGCATCAATCACTTTTCGATATACACTAACAACGGTTGCCACATAATGAATCGATTTCATTCTGCCTTCAATCTTCAAACTATCTATACCCATTTCAATCATCTTTGGAATGGATTGAATCAAATTTAGATCTTTTGGACTCATCGCAAATGGGGAATCATTTTCATCAAATAGCGCTGTTTCCTCACTGTCATCCAATTTGTATAAATCATAATTCCAACGACATGATTGGCAGCAGCCACCCCTGTTCGAGTCTCTCGCTGTCATATGATTGCTCAATGTACAGCGTCCTGAATAGGCGATACACATTGCCCCATGGATAAATGACTCAATTTCAATATCCACTTTTTCTTTTATTTCTTGAATTTCCTCTGCAGTCGTTTCACGTGCTAATACAACCCTCTCAAGGCCTTCTTCTTTCCAAAATTGAGCAGCCTTCCAGTTTGTTAGGGATTGCTGTGTACTTAAATGAACTTCAACTCCAGGTGCAACTCGCCTACATGTCTCAATAATGAGTGGATCTGCAACAATAATTCCTGCAACTCCTGCCTCTTTTAATCCGCGCAAATATTCTTCAAGGCCTAGGATATTTTCATTATGAGCAAAAATATTTGTCGTCACATAAATTCTAGCTCCATATTTCTTAGCAAACTCTACTCCTTCTCTCATTTCCTCAAAAGTAAAGTTGTCAGCATTGGAACGAAGACCATATTCCTGGCCCCCGATAAAAACGGCATCTGCTCCATAGTGAACAGCAATTTTAAGTTTTTCAAGATTTCCAGCTGGAGCAAGAAGTTCTGGTTTTTTCACAATCACACGTTTTCCGTTTACAATCTCGGAAATCTTCGTTTTAATTGCACTCACGCAAATACCTCCTTACATTTATTCGTATTAATAAACGGTTTCTTTAAAGAAAAACCCGGTATCTAAAGGACGGTTTGGAGGTTGAATTTCCTCCAATTTCGCTAATAGTTCATCTTTTTGATCATCGTATTTTTCAGGATCCTCAAAATACAAATCAATTGCCTGTCGATACATTTTTGTTACTTTGAGAATATATTCGGGCCTTTTTAACATTCCATCTATTTTAAAGGAATCAACACCAGCTTCTAACATATCTTGAAGCTCATCAATGATACAAACATCGTTTGGACTCATAATATGTGTTCCATTTTCATCTTCGAAAATAGGATATTTATTTGCTCTTTCTTTGTCATGGAGAAACATATTTTTTTGCTGTTTACGATTTTCAATTTCCATTACTTCGCCTTGATACTCAAAGTAATTTCCAAGTAAAGATCTCTTAGATTGGAACATGCATGTCATTCCATGAACTAGGACTTCAACTTCAACTTCTGCATTTTCTTTTATTTCTAAAATCGAATCCATATTGATTTCACGGGCTAGAACTGCTCTTTTAGCCCCTTTTCTCCCCCAATAATTGCAGGAATACCAATTCGTCCCAGTTGTTTCTGTACTCCAGTGGAGCTTCATCTCTGGCGCTACTTCCCGAGCAGTCATTAAAACAGCTGGATCACCAAAAATAATGGCATCTGCACTAGCCTCTGATGCAAATTGAATATATTCTTTTAATTCTTCCACTTTTTCATTATGGATAATAGAATTCATGGCTACATAAACTTTTTTACCTTTTGAATGGGCAAGCTCAATTGCTTTTATTACCTCTTCACGATTAAACTCACCTGCAAGACGTAACCCATATCTTTGTTCACCGACAACAAAAGCATCTGCACCGGCTTTAGCTAATGGAAGAATGTCCTCTGTTGATAAAGGAGTAACTATAATTTCTGGTTTAGCCATTGTTTTCACCTCTTTTTACTAATCGCCACCCCATCACCTACTGGCAAAATAATCGTGTCATATTGGGGATGGTTCATAAGCCAATAATTAAAATCATTAATTTTCTTAACAATATTTCGGGTGCGTTTTGATGCAATTTCATCTTCACAAACAAGTCTTTTAAATAAAACATTGTCTGTAATGATCATCCCGTCTTCTTGTAAGAATTTTGAATAAAGTTCAAAAAACTTTTTATATTGGCCTTTTGCGGCATCAATAAATATTGCATCAAATGGACCATGTAATTGAATTTGTTTTTCTGTTTCTAATGCATCCCCTTTTATAAGGATGATTTGGTTCCCTATTCCCGAACGAAGGAAAAATTCCTCAGCCAGCCTGATCCGCTCTTCATCCCGCTCAATTGTAATAATGGTTGAATTCGGAAGAATGAAAGCCATCCGTAACGCGGAGTAGCCAATGGCAGTTCCAATTTCTAGAATTTTTTTTGGTTCCTTTATCCTTAAAAATTGAAGCATCGCTTCCATTCCTGTAAGCTCCATAATCGGAATATCATGCTGTTTTGCATATTCTTCCATCTCTGAAAGCAACACATTACGAGCTGGAATAAGATTTTCAATATATGAATGCAACTTCTCATTTAACAAGTTGACATCACCTCATTCCAATTAAACATGAAAAAAATAGCGGACACAGAATTAGTGCAGCATAACCGGGGCAATACCTCGATATTATGCATTTAGGATCTGTTCAACAACATCCTAAGCAATACTGTGAATCTCGCTATAGCTTGTACTTTTATCCCGCATTAACGGGCAGTAAGACCCCCCACTTTAAGAATTTAATGAACCTAAATAAATAAGTGGGGGCCAACTGCCCGTAAAAGCCCGATTGGTTCAACTAACAATCAGTAGGGGATGGAAAAAACCCCCACTGATTGAAGTTTCACCTTATTAAACACTTGAACTATTTTAACATAAAAAAGAGGGAAATGCT
>DATFAH010000025.1:0-3035 GCA_035254805.1 Caryophanales bacterium
CATTGAGAAAGAGTAGTACATATTGTGATGTCTTTAGAGAGCTTGTGGCTGGTGTAAACAAGCGTCTAGCAGTATGGAATGGACTTTTGAGCATCCCAGCTGAAATGTTTTTGAAGCTAAGACGTTTTCCTTACGTTACAAAGGGGCTGTGCTAATTAAGCATAGAACAGAGTGTTTGTACGTAAAGGTACAATAACTAGGGTGGCAACGCGGTCCTATCGTCCCTAATTTTTAGGGGAGATAGGGCTTTTTATTTTGTAAAAAATGCTAGGGTCCACGAAATTGATGATGTACTACCTATAGGTTTTATATGCAAAAGGAGGATTTTTATGAAAACTATTTTTTCAGGAATACAGCCAAGTGGAACGTTAACATTAGGAAATTATATTGGGGCGATGCAGCAGTTTATTGAATTACAGAATGAGTATAATTGCTATTTTTGCATTGTTGATCAGCATGCCATTACCGTTCCGCAGGATCGATTGGAACTGCGCAAAAATATCAGGAGTTTAGCCGCATTATACATTGCAGTTGGAATAGATCCAAGCAAGGTAACCTTATTTATTCAATCTGAAGTTCCAGCCCATACCCAAGCTGGATGGATGATGCAATGTGTTTCTTATATTGGTGAGTTAGAAAGAATGACACAGTTTAAGGATAAATCCAAAGGAAAAGAGGCTGTTTCTGCAAGTCTTTTAACATACCCGCCATTAATGGCAGCAGACATATTATTGTACAGTACGGACCTTGTACCTGTTGGTGAAGACCAAAAGCAGCATTTAGAATTAACACGTGATTTAGCTGAACGTTTTAATAAAAAATATAATGAAATTTTTACAATTCCAGAAGTTCGGATCCCTAAGGTTGGCGCACGGATTATGTCCTTACAGGATCCAACGAAAAAAATGAGTAAATCTGATCCAAATCCAAAAGGATTCATTTCCCTTCTCGATGATCCATTGCAAATTGAAAAGAAAATCAAAAGTGCTGTAACAGACTCAGATGGAATTGTTAAATACGATAGAGAAAATAAAGCAGGGATTTCTAACTTATTATCGATTTATTCTATTTTAGGTGAAAAATCCATATCTGAAATTGAAGAAATGTATGAAGGAAAAGGTTATGGTGATTTTAAAGCTGATTTAGCTGAAGTTGTTATCAACAAACTTGCACCAATCCAAGAAAAATATACTCACCTGTTAACTTCAAGTGAGCTTGATGATATTTTGGATGAAGGAGCTAGAAAAGCAAATAGAGTTGCGGGTAAAATGCTCAAAAAGATGGAAAATGCGATGGGATTAGGAAGAAAACGAAAGTAAATTCATTCTCCTAAACAAAGCCAAAGCCTGGCCTAAAAAGGTATTTTGATCATACCTTTTTAGGTCAGGCTTTCAATTTACTTTTGGACCATGTTCCATTTCCCATAATTTTTCAAAAAACGGTTGTCCTTTAATTAAATTTTCACAAAAATGCTCATGTTTTTTTGTCCATCCATACTTGGTTTGCTCAAACAATTGGGACCAAGCTTCATCAAACGTTAATTCTTGTATATTTGAGTACTGTTCAGGGCACCATTCTGTATACCAATAACGTACCTCTGCTTCATTTGCAGATGAGTTCAATTGATCAAGGACCATAAATAAAAGTTGTTTTAATTGCCGCTCTTTTCTTGTTAATCCATTCATTAAATAAGGGTCTGGGGATAAGATATGATACTCTTTACTTCCATTGCTGCCTGAAAAGTGGTATTTTTTTGCATCTTGATTTTCAAGCATCTCATATACGAGTTGCTCCTGCCTTGGAATAAGTCTGCTTTTTCTAATTGGTATGCTATACCCAATTGTATCAACTGCCATGATTCCGACCCCATCAGAAACCACAAAGCAATAATCCAGTTGAACTCTTTCATGGTTCTTTCGTAAAAAAGCTTTTTGATAAATGTCATCCAAAAGTTGTTGTGGTAAATCTGACAGATCATTTTCAATATAATTAAATAATACGGGTTGTATTTTTATCAGGGGCACTTGGTCTAACAGTTCCACCCCGTCATCTTTGCGCCATTCATGAAAGTGACAAACATTGTATCCATTTTCTTCCCCTTCAAACCAATTTACCCACACATCATGAAGATATAACATTTTACAACTCCTCACTTCAAGAAACTGTTTGTTTGTCAATCAGTATAGGCAGACATAAGTTAAATTATTCCTTTGTACGGATTTTTATCCATTCCATTTTCTAGCCTTTCACACAGAAAAATGGACTTCTTGTCCGAATTATATGTTTTGGAATTTCTGCGTATGTCAGAACAAAAGCTCAAGCGCCCTGATCATCGACGTACAAACTGGAGGGCCTTCGACTGAGATAAAGGAAACACAATGAGGCGATTACGAATTGATGTTGACTTATCGGAGGGAGGAGGCTCGAAGTTTGCTAGTCGATAGGCGCTGGAGCTGGACGTCAAAAAAAATCCACCTCATTTCATTTGTTAGGCAGATTTTCGTGTTCATCAATCTATAAACTTGGAAGCAGGGATGGTGAAGGATCGTTTTGTTGAATACTGATTTTTTGAAAAATATTTTTGAACGAGTAGGAATCCTGCCGAATATCCCAGCAGTCTTGGAATCCTACCATGCCCATACAATAGGTAGTCATGAATTCTCTCCTTCTTTTTACTATTGAGAGAATCGCTTAAAAATCTTTCCCAAAGTCCTTCCATTTCATTTTCTGAATACATCTTGCACCATTTAGCCAAATATTTCTCGCCACAGCTTTTTAGGACTTCATATTCTGCAAGGCCTTCGATAATTATGGAATCTAATAATGTATACTCATCCATATTTCCTTTTAGCTTATTTAATCTGCATACATGATGATATTCATGGACAAATAAAGCCTCTAATTCCTTAGGATCATCCAAATCACTTAAGAAAAGAAACATCTTATCTGGAAATGACACCCCTGATTTGCCTTTTTCACTTCTTTTAAATAAACCTCTTGATTGGTTTAGTGGAAATAGAAAGATTGGAATATCA
>DATFAH010000026.1:0-3111 GCA_035254805.1 Caryophanales bacterium
AATCGTTATACTAGTTAAAAATGAAAGCGATTTCAAGGAGGAGAGCATCTATGGTACTTGGTAAGAAAAGAAAATTAGGGAGAGAAATAACCGAATTATCTGTTGGGGAGAAAATTTACTTAACAGAAAAAATTGAAGATAAGGATTTATTGCTCTATTTAGGGTTAACGGATGATGCAAATCCTTTATACATTCAGCACAATTACGCTTCTCAAACACCGTATGAAAAGCCGATTGTCCCTAGTATTATGCTTTCTGGCATTATTAGTTCAGCTATTTCAAAACATTTACCTGGACCTGGAAGTCATATTTTAAGCCAAGAAATAGAGTTCCCTAAACCTGTATATCATTATGGAACAGTTAGGTTTGTTTTTGAAATTATTGAAATAAATAGTCAGGCCCATACGATATGGATATCTGTGGTTGGGAAGAATGAGAAGGATGTTGTTGTTGTTACAGGGAAATTAAATATCTGTCCACCTTATCGACTAGTAGGGATGGAAGGAAAAGTACTTGAAAATTTTTAAATTTCACTTTAGGGGAATGTATAAACAGAATTCCTCTTTTTTATGCAAAAGATGATAATAGGAAAGTGGTATTGTTTTATACTATAATGAATTAAGGTGAATTGGATGAATCAGGGGGTTAATTTTATTTTGCGGGGGATTATATGAAAAATAAAGTGCTTATTGTAGACGATGAACCATCTATTTTGACATTGTTACAGTATAACTTAGAACAGGCTGGCTTTATGGTTATTACAGCAATGGATGGTGAAACAGGAAGGGACTTAGCACAGAAAGAGACTCCAGATCTCATCATTTTGGATTTAATGCTACCAAAATTGGACGGGATGGAGGTATGCAAGCAATTACGCCAAATAAAGGTTATGACTCCAATCTTAATGCTGACAGCAAAGGATGATGAGTTAGATAAAATTTTAGGCTTGGAACTTGGGGCAGATGACTATATGATTAAACCATTTAGTCCAAGAGAGGTGCTTGCAAGAGTTAAGGCTATTTTAAGAAGAACTCAAATTCAATCGCAAAATGAAAATATTCATGCTGAGGAAGTAATAGAGGAATGTATTCAAATTGGTGATTTGAAAATTTATGCGGAAAAATATGAGGCTTTTTTTAAGGATTTACAGCTTGAATTAACGCTTAAGGAGTTTGAACTTTTATTATTTCTTGCTAAAAATAAAGGGCGGATATTAACTCGTGATCAATTATTGAGTGCTGTTTGGAATTATGACTTTGCAGGTGATACAAGAATAGTGGATGTCCATATCTCGCATTTAAGGGAGAAAATTGAAATGGATACGAAAAAACCGGCTTTTATTAAAACAATTCGGGGTCTAGGATATAAGTTGGAAGAGCCGTCAAATACATGAAAAAATTTCGGACCAGTTTACTTATTACGTTAGTTACACTTATTATTGCCGTATTAATTGGTTTAGGAATATTATTAGGACAACTCTTTAAAAGCTATTATTTACAACTG
The DNA here is from genome assembly GCA_035254805.1 of Caryophanales bacterium. Classification (GTDB taxonomy): domain Bacteria; phylum Bacillota; class Bacilli; order Bacillales; family Cytobacillaceae; genus JAUZPL01. The sequence continues at coordinate 1,504 of DATFAH010000026.1, forward strand.
TTTAATGAACATTTAAAAAAAGACAGCAATTTCATCAGTTATTATGTAAATGATCATGGTGGTCTATATTCCATTAAGAGAGATGAGTTAGTAACGATCAGCAAGATGTTAGATGTTCGGGTCACTCTAACTAACCTAAACGGTAAGATTATTGCTGATAGTGGGAATTTAAATAAATATGATATTAGCAATTTGGAAGGGAAAATATATGAGGTAGTAAAAAAACATCCTGGTGTAGAACGAGTTGAAGAAGGAAATGGTTATGATCTTTATTTTTATTGGAAGCCGATTCTAAAGAATGATAAAAAGGAAGGCTATCTTTTCTTAAGTACGAAAACGAGTGAACTCAAAGAAGCATATAGCCAAATTTGGTGGATATTATCCATCAGTCTTGGAATAGCCCTAATTGCAATTATTTTTCTTGGGGTTCAAATCACTTCTAGATACACAAGACCTATAGAGGCTGCAACTAATGTGGCTATTGAACTTTCAAAAGGAAATTACCGTGCTAGGGCGACTGTGGAACGTATGGACATAGCTGGGATGCTCAATTCATCTATTAATGTACTTGCTAGAAATCTGCAGGAAATGGTTAATTCACAGGAAATTCAGCAGGACCGTTTAAGTGTTTTAATTGAAAATATTGGTGCTGGGCTTATTTTAATCGAGGCACGAGGATATATCAATTTAATCAATAAAGGATATAAGGAAATCTTTCGTGTTGAACCAACAGAATATATAAATAAACTGTATTATGAAGTGATTGAACATCAAGAGGTTCGCGAGCTGGTAGAGGAAATATTTAAAACAGAGCAAAAGGTTAGTAAGCAAGTACTTTTACCGATATCCATTGAAAGAAGATTTTTTGATGTTTATGGAGTCCCGATCATTGGAACAGACAATGTTTGGAAGGGCGTTTTACTTGTTTTTCATGATATAACTGAATTGAAGAAACTTGAACAAATGAGGAAAGACTTTGTAGCTAACGTTTCACATGAATTGAAGACACCTGTAACGTCTATTAAAGGATTTTCGGAAACACTTTTAGATGGTGCAATGAATGATTCAGAAGCTTTAAGCGTATTTCTCCAGATCATTTTAAAAGAAAGTGATAGACTTCAAACATTAATACAGGATCTTCTTGACCTTTCAAAAATAGAACAGCATGGATTCCAGTTAAATTTGAATGAATTTGACTTAATGGTTATCTTGAAAGAAAGTATTGCAATGCTTGAATATAAGGCAGTAGAAAAGAATATAAGGCTTAGTCTAAACGGTGATAATGAAACAGTTATGCTAAAAGGTGATATCTACCGTCTCAAGCAGGTTTTTATTAATCTAATTGCTAATGCCATTACATACACACCGGTGGATGGTGCTGTTATTGTTACTGTTCAAGATGCAGGGGATAAAATACATGTAAAAGTACGTGATACAGGGATTGGTATTGAAAGCGAAGAAATACCTAGAATCTTTGAACGTTTTTACCGGGTGGATCGTGCCAGAAGTCGAAACTCAGGTGGAACGGGATTGGGTCTTGCCATTGTAAAACATCTTGTTGAAGCCCACCATGGGACTATTTCAGTGACGAGTGAAGTAGGAAAAGGC
>DATFAH010000027.1:0-7661 GCA_035254805.1 Caryophanales bacterium
TCGGAATTTAAAACAAAATTCAAGGAGATACGCAAAAAGGCAATTAACTTGGTTTCGGAACAAAATGGATGTAAAATGGTTTGATATGACGGGTATGAGTGATTTCTCGAAAAAAATAATCGGAATTTCACGTTTCATTGAAGGAAAGCTACAAATAAAATCGAATACATAAGTTATAGAGAAAAAGAGGAGGATTCAAAAATGAAAACAACTATTAACATTCAAGATCAATTTTTAAACCAACTGCGTAAGGACGGAACCAATGTTACCGTATTTTTACTAAATGGATTCCAAATTAGAGGCCAAATTAAAGGCTTTGATAATTTTACTGTTTTGTTTGAATCAGAAGGAAAACAGCAGCTTGTTTTCAAACATGCCATTTCAACCTTTGCACCGCAAAAAAATGTTCAGCTTGAATTGGATGCCCAATAATCCTATTTTAATCCGTTAAAAATTTTGAGCCTGGTATTTCCAGGCTCTTTTTCGTGTGTCTTGAAAACTTTTTTAATGAATTTCCTAATATGTGAATACATATTAATTGAAGGAGTATTGGGTAAGAACTCATTTTTATCGTAATCCATACAATTGGTCCCCTGATCTAACTATTCACGAGTAAAAATTAGAGAGAATAGATGAATCCGGGCTTTTGTCACGAATATAGCTCAAAAGGCAAAGGGTTTACAGAATGCGAGGTGAAAGCTTTGGATCAACCCATTCGAATGAAAAGCAATGGTCAGATTAGCATTGTCTTGAATTCACAAAATCGAAAATCATTATCGAAAACACTGCCTGAGGCCCAAGTTGTTCCAAAGGAGATTCCCCCTGAGCATGCTGCTTTACGGGAAATTGAAGATGAGCTTGGGGTATTGGTAGGAATGGAGGAAATGAAACGAGTCATAAAAGAGATTTATGCCTGGCTCTATGTGAATAAGAAAAGAGAAGAAATGGGTTTGAAAGCCAAGAAACAGGCGCTTCATATGATGTTTAGAGGAAATCCAGGGACTGGAAAAACAACGGTTGCAAGGCTAATCGGAAAATTATTTCAAAAGATGAATATCCTATCAAAAGGACATTTAATTGAAGCGGAAAGAGCCGATCTAGTTGGAGAGTATATTGGCCATACCGCCCAAAAAACAAGAGATTTAATAAAAAAAGCCCATGGAGGCATTTTGTTTATTGATGAAGCCTATTCATTAGGTAGAGGCGGAGAAAAGGATTTTGGAAAGGAAGCTATTGATACACTTGTTAAACATATGGAAGACAAGCAACATGAATTTATTCTCATATTAGCAGGCTACTCACGAGAAATGAATTATTTTTTAACCTTAAACCCCGGTCTCCATTCGCGTTTTCCGCTTGTTGTCGATTTTCCAGACTATAATATTGAACAATTAATGGAAATTTCCCAGCGAATGCTAACGGAAAGAGAGTACGTTTTAAGCCATGAAGCTGAAAAAAAGTTAAAGGATCATTTAATTTGGGTGAAAGCAATCGTAAGCCCGACCAGTTTCTCAAATGGGCGCTATGTTCGCAATATTATTGAAAAATCGATTCGTTCTCAAGCAATAAGAATTCTGATGCTTAATTCCTATGATCGGCATGAACTCATGACTTTAAGAAGCAATGATTTAGTTTTTGAAGAGGATTGAACTAAAAAGAGCATTGGAAAATGAAATTCCAGTGCTCTTTTTAAACATGCATTTTTCGAATCGGTAATTTCCAGTTATGTGTGTAGGAAAAGACTCGCATAATGGTAATTCCGATAAATAAGGCGTAAAGTTCAATTGGGCTCTTAACGATATGAAAACCAATGACTATTCCAGCTAAAATAGCCCACTTTCGGCAAAGGCAATTGTGCCGATCATACTCAAAACTTCCCAAGTCATCTTTATTCTTTCCCCTTGATATGTTCGGATTTTAATAGGGATAATACGGTTAATTGATTTTAACACGGAAATTTTGTTAATCAAGAAATTTTTCCAATTTAGATGGTGGAAATTTGAAGTATACAAAAGATCACGATGTAGATTAGAGATTCAGCTCTTTTTTTGATATGATAAAAAAAGATCCAACAGGAAAGAAGGATGTTATTTGGAACAAGAATTAGAATTAGAAAGAGCCATACTTGTCGGCTGTCAAACAACAGATGACGATTTGCGTTTCCGATATTCAATGGAAGAATTAGCCTCCTTAACAGAGACTGCAAAGGGTGAAGCACTCATCACTGTTGTTCAAAAACGCGAGCGAATTCATCCTGCAACCTATATTGGAAAGGGTAAGGTGGAAGAGTTAAATGCACTTGTGGAAGAACTTGAAGCAGACTTAGTCATATTTAATGATGAATTATCACCAAGTCAGAAACGAAACCTGTCATCCGTTATCAAAGCAAGAATCATTGATCGAACTCAATTGATTTTAGATATTTTTGCCCAAAGAGCCAGGTCAAAGGAAGGAAAACTGCAGGTTGAGCTAGCCCAGCTGCAATACATATTACCACGCCTTGCAGGACAAGGAACCGCATTATCAAGACTCGGAGCTGGAATCGGGACAAGAGGTCCCGGTGAAACGAAGCTAGAATCTGACCGCCGCCATATTCGCAGACGGATTGATGACATCAAAACAAGCCTTACTGTAATTGTTCAGCACCGGGATCGATACCGAGAACGCCGTAAAAAAAACAAAGCATTTCAAGTGGCGATTGTCGGCTACACCAATGCAGGGAAATCAACACTTTTTAATCGATTATCAGAAGCAGATTCGTTTGAAGAGAATCAGCTATTTGCAACCCTTGATCCAATGACACGAAAGCTGATTTTACCAGGTGGATTCCAGACGTTGATTACCGATACGGTTGGATTCATTCAAGATCTTCCAACCGCTCTCATTGCTGCCTTCCGGTCAACGTTAGAAGAGGTGAAAGAGGCAGATTTAATTTTGCATGTCGTAGATATGTCCAATGAAGATCATTTTCATCATGAAAAAACAGTCCTAAAGCTGCTGGATGATTTAGAAATCAAAGATATCCCTATGCTTACGGTTTATAATAAAAAGGATATTAAGCATCCTGATTTTGTTCCGACAGCAAATACTCCAACTGTTTTTATTAGTGCTTTTGATAAAAATGATCGGAATTTGCTTAAGAAAAAAATTGAAGATACGATCATTGACTTTATGGAGCCATATCAAGTCCAAATTCCTTCATCAGAAGGAAAACTGATTTCACTATTGAAAAATGAAACCATTTTAAGAGAACTTACGTTTAAAGAAGAAAATCAAACTTACATTTGCAGAGGATTTTCTTTAAAAGAACATCAAATAACAGGACAATTACAAAATTATCAAGTCTAGATAGGAGCACTACATGTTTCAACAATTAAAAAATGGGGAAAAACTTCAGCCAATTGTTAACGATGTCGAAAAGCAGATTGCTGAAGTACATAAGAATATCGATGAAAAAATTGAAGCTAATCAATTTCGCGTTTTACAATGCTTTCAAAAACATAAAGTAAGTGATTCACATTTTATCCCATCTACTGGCTATGGTTATGATGATATTGGCAGGGATACATTAGAACGGATTTACGCAGACGTTTTTGGCGGAGAAGCAGGACTTGTTCGGACGCAAATCATTTCAGGAACACACGCCATTTCCATTGCCTTATTTGGTGTATTGCGTCCAGGAGACGAACTTTTATACATAACAGGAAAACCATATGATACGCTTGAAGAAATTGTCGGGATTCGCGGAAACGGTGTCGGATCCTTGAGGGAGTATGGAATTTCCTATGACAGCGTTTCTTTAACTGAGGAAGGTTTAGTAGACTGGAAAGCAGTAGAAAAGAAAATGAAACCAAATACGAAAATGATCGGCATCCAGCGATCAAAAGGATATGCGACAAGGCCGTCTTTTACCATTGCTGAAATAAAAGAAATGATCACCTTTGTGAAAGAAATTAAGGATGATGTCGTTGTTTTCGTCGATAACTGTTACGGCGAGTTTGTTGAGGAATGGGAGCCTTGCCACGTTGGAGCGGATTTAATGGCAGGGTCTCTCATCAAAAATCCAGGTGGAGGTATTGCAAAAACAGGCGGTTATATTGTTGGGAAAAAAGAATGGGTCGAGGCATGTTCATATAGAATGACTTCACCAGGAATTGGAGCTGAAGCGGGAGCATCCCTTTTTAGCCTTCAAGAAATGTACCAAGGATTCTTTTTAGCACCGCATGTCGTTGGACAAGCATTAAAAGGAGCGGTCTTTACCGCGGCAATGCTAGAAAAACTCGGAATGAATTCATCACCAAAGTGGAATGCGTTTCGGACCGATTTAATTCAATCTGTGCAATTCGATGATCGCGATAAAATGGTGGCCTTTTGTCAAGCCATTCAATTTGCCTCACCAATCAATTCTCATGTTACTCCATATCCAAGCTATATGCCGGGGTATGAGGACGATGTCATTATGGCTGCTGGTACTTTTATACAAGGGGCTAGCATCGAACTTACAGCTGACGGACCGACTCGGCCGCCATATGTCGCTTATGTGCAAGGTGGATTAACCTATTCTCATGTGAAAATTGCGATTTGTACTGCGCTTGATCGGCTAATCGAGAAAGCATTAATTCAATTGAATAGCTGAAAATAAAACGGATTTTCCAGAAATGGAGTCCGTTTTTTGTTGATCATTTTATTAACTTGTAATATTTTTCATCAAATAGATGAATAGCCATGCAATTAAACTACTTAATTTTGGCATGTTTTTTTCCGAAAAATTAGGTAAAAATTTTCATGTAAGGAAACCTAACATAAGATTGACATTAAATCTAACATGAAATATAATAACAACATGAATTAGAAAAAAGGGAGGAGAAATCTTGAGTGGAAGTAAGATTCGCCGTTCGATGCCGCTCTTTCCAATCGGTATTGTCATGCAGCTGACAGAATTAACAGCGAGGCAAATTCGTTATTATGAAGAGCATCAATTAATTTCACCGGCCAGAACCGATGGGAACCGAAGAATGTTTAGCTTAAATGATATTGATAAGCTTTTAGAAATCAAGGATTTAATTGATCAAGGCGTAAATATGGCAGGAATTAAACAATTATTCCTTGTAAAAGAGGCTCAAAGTACTTCCCGAGATCTCCAACAGCAAGCTGAAAAAGTTAGACGTGACCTGACTGATAACGAACTTAGAATCATGCTTCGCAATGAACTTCAACATGCAGGCAGATTGAATCGTTCATCATTACGTCAAGGTGATATGTCCCGTTTTTACCATTAAACTATCAAATTTGAAAATGTAACTGGAGGCTTAAATAATGGCAAAGTATACGAAAGAAGATATTCATCGTTTAGCAAAAGAAGAAAACGTAAAATTTATTCGTCTACAATTCACTGATATTCTTGGAACAATTAAAAATGTTGAAATTCCTATTAGCCAATTAGAAAAAGCGCTAGATAACAAAATGATGTTTGACGGTTCATCTATTGAAGGTTTTGTTCGTATTGAAGAATCTGATATGTACCTATATCCTGATCTTGATACATGGGTTATTTTCCCTTGGACTGCTGAAAAAGGAAAAGTTGCTCGTCTAATTTGCGATATTTACACAGCAGAAGGCGAACCATTTGGCGGTGACCCACGTAATAACTTACGTCGTGTATTAAAAGAGATGGAAGAACTAGGCTTCACTAAATTTAATCTTGGACCAGAACCAGAATTCTTCTTATTTAAATTAGATCAAAAAGGGGAGCCAACATTAGAATTAAATGATGCTGGTGGATACTTTGACTTAGCTCCAACTGATCTTGGTGAAAACTGCCGTCGTGATATCGTACTTGAGTTAGAAGAAATGGGCTTTGAAATTGAAGCATCACACCATGAAGTAGCTCCTGGACAACACGAAATTGACTTCAAATATGCAGATGCATTAACTGCATGTGACCAAATTCAAACATTCAAACTTGTTGTTAAAACAATTGCCAGAAAACACGGTTTACATGCAACATTCATGCCAAAACCATTATTCGGTGTAAACGGCTCTGGTATGCACTGCAACCTTTCATTGTTTAAAGATGGTAAAAATTCATTTTATGAGCCAGGAAGCGATCTTGACCTAAGTGAAAATGCACGTCATTTCATTGCAGGAATTCTAAAGCACGCTCCAAGCTTTACAGCGGTAACAAACCCAACGGTTAACTCTTATAAGCGTCTTGTTCCAGGATATGAGGCACCTTGCTATGTAGCCTGGTCTGCAAGAAACCGTTCCCCATTAATCCGTATCCCAGCTTCTCGCGGATTAAGCACACGTGTAGAAGTACGTAGTGTTGACCCAGCAGCAAACCCTTACCTTGCAATGGCAGTTCTTTTAAAAGCTGGCTTAGATGGAATTAAGAACAAATTAACTCCACCACCAGCAGTTGACCGTAATATTTATGTCATGAACAAAGCAGAAAGGGAAGAAGCAGGCATCATCGACCTTCCAGGAACATTACTTGCAGCATTAGATCTGTTGCAATCTGACGAGGTTATTGTTTCTGGCCTTGGCGAACACATTTTAGAACATTTCGTAGAAGCTAAAGAAATTGAATGGGATATGTTTAGAACAGCCGTTCACCCTTGGGAACGCGAACAATATATGAGCATGTATTAATAGGAAAAGAAAGGATGACAATGTCTGTCATCCTTTTTCTTCGTTTAGGAAATTATAAAATACTAACTTGTTGATAACTTTAATTAAGTTTATTGCCGTCTAGCTAAAGCGCCTATCGACTAGCGTACTTCGGGCCATCTCCCTACGATAAGTCAACATCGATTCACCTTTCGGTTCATCGTGTTTCCTTTATCTCAAGCCTGAGTCCCTCCAGTCCGTACGTCGATGATCAAGGCGCTTGCGCTTTTGTTCTTTTTCGGATACACACTTTTATGATCAAAATAGAAACTAATAATGGAGGTGAAAAAATGCCAAATCCTTTTGAGGCTTTTTGGAATACATTAAAATCAATGAAAAGTGACACAAAAAAACCAATCCATGTCGGAGAAGTAATGGCTTTTTGGGTGTATTTAACTGCATTATTGGAGATGCTTCGATCCCGCTGCCTGCGCATTCTGCTCCAAAACCACGTTCTGCCATTAACGCTATTCCACCAGGTACCATGATCACTGATGATGAACTAGTAAATGGTGTTTCGATCAAAATAGCAGCTTCAATTGTAGAGTGTGCAACAGGCCAAGCACAGGCAATTAGAAGCGATGTTGGGATGATCTGGGCTCTAATTTCAATCCGAAATGCTAATGTTTAGTGCAACATTAAAGGCATTGATGGGCAAACGAGGCTGGCTAAAAATTCCACCATATTATTATTCTTCTGGAAATACAAAATAAAACTGACTCAAAAGCGTTAGAATCGGTTTTTTTGTTTTGTTTGGATCATGTTCAAATAAGTTAATTGATGTCCAGATCCTGCGCTTGTCGGGGCAGATCAAGTCACTTTCGCTTCTGTTCCTGCTGGGAAATTGTGAACTTGGCGGGTAAAATTGTGAACTCCTTGGGTAAAAGGTGTATACTCGCGGGTAAGTAGTCAGTTTCCGCGGGTAAAGTGGTAAAGTAGCCAGGTAAAATCAGCGATTGATTAAAAAATACAAATATTAGAAAAGCAATACC
>DATFAH010000028.1:0-2775 GCA_035254805.1 Caryophanales bacterium
TAGCTCTTTGTTTACCCCATTTCCTTCATTACCGACAATCAAGGCAAAATGGTTAGATGGATTTGTTTTAGTATAAGTATGAGCATTTTCCAATGCTGTTCCGTAAACAGGAATATTTTTTCCCTTAAGTTTGTCGATCCACTCATTCAAATCTCCTCTCACGATCGGAAGATGAAAATGGCTTCCTTGGGCAGAACGCAATACTTTAGGGTTAAAAATGTCCACACTGCCTTGACCGACAACAACGGCATCAATACCTGCTGCATCTGCTGTTCTGATCATTGTTCCAAGATTTCCAGGGTCTTGAACGGCATCAATCAATAAAAAGGTTTGGGCCTTATCTAAGGATGTTTGTTTTTCCTCTTGGCTACAAACAGCATAAATTCCTTGTGGTGCTTCGGTGTCGGATAATTCATTAGAAATTTCATCGGTAACCGTTGTTATTGGGGTATAACCAGTATCCCAGCGAGGGGGGATTCCTACTTTTTCTGCAACAATAATTTCCAGCACTTGTTCTCTTTGTTTTAAGGCTTCCTCGACTAGGTGAAATCCTTCTACTAAGAACATTCCGGTTTTATCCCGGTCTTTTCTGTTTAAAAGCTTTTTCCACTGTTTTACTTGTGGGTTTTTTATAGAGTGAATATGCTTCAACTCGATTTCTCCTTTAACAATACTCTTTAATTTTCTAATTATAGCCTAACAGACATACATAATAAAACCCAAATAAGAAAAGATATAGATAAATTCTGGTTAATTAGGAGTGGATATCATGAATTTAAATCTTAGAAACGCTATTATTCACAATGTTTCTGGCAATACTCAAGACCAATTAGAAGATACCATTGTTGATGCGATTCAAAATGGCGAAGAGAAAATGCTGCCTGGTCTCGGAGTTTTATTTGAAGTCATTTGGAAAAACTCTTCTGAGCAAGAAAAAAAAGAAATGCTGCAAACACTTGAAAGTAGCTTGAAGTAATGAGTTTGCTGCCTATGTATGGCAGCTTTTTTTAATTTAGAGCTGATCACAAATACATTTTGTATTTAAAAACTTCGGATTAGAGTATAATACTGAGCTTTTTATTTTTTTCTACACAAAAATGCAACTTTTCTACATGGATTCTAACTTTTTCTACATGAATTGGAGTTTTTTCTACACAGCGGTACTCTTTTTCTACATTCCGAAATTTTTTCTACATGAACATACAACTTTTCTACATGGATTCTAACTTTTTCTACATGGATTGAAGTTTTTTCTACACAGCGGTACTCTTTTTCTACATATGTGGTAGCCTATAAAAAATCCCCGAACACAAGGTTCCGGGGATTTACCTATTATTCAAACGTAATCTTATCAACCGTCTCACGATCTAATCGTTTAATGACTTCAACGATTAGTTTAACTGCGTTTTCGTAGTCATCACGATGCAGCATTGCTGCATGTGAATGGATATATCGAGTTGCGATGGTAATCGCCAACGCAGGGACACCATTGTGGGTCAAATGAATAGAACCAGCATCAGTTCCGCCGCCAGGGATGGAATCGAATTGATACGGAATGTTTAACTCATCAGCAGTATTGGTTACAAAATCACGTAACCCTTTATGGGAAACAAGGGAAGCATCATATAAAATAATTTGCGGGCCCTCTCCCATTTTGCTTTGGGCTTCTTTTTCGGTAATTCCTGGTGTATCGCCAGCAATACCGACATCAACGGCAAAACCGATATCCGGCTCAATTTTAGAAGCGGACGTTTTGGCGCCTCGTGTTCCCACTTCTTCTTGAATTGTTCCAACTCCATAAACCACGTTAGGATGTTCTACACCTTTTAATTGCTTTAACACATCAATCGCAATCGCACAACCAATTCGGTTATCCCATGCTTTTGCTAACAACATTTTCTCATTGTTCATGACAGTAAATTCAAAGTATGGAACAACCATGTCACCAGGACGGACGCCCCATTCTTTTACCTCATCCGCACTTGAAGCACCGATATCAATAAACATATCTTTAATCTCTACGGGCTTTTTACGAGCTTCTGGTGAAAGAATATGTGGTGGCTTAGATCCGATAATACCAGTCACGTCACCTTTTTTCGTAACAATCGTTACACGCTGTGCCAGCATGACCTGTGACCACCAGCCGCCGACTGGTTGAAAGCGCAGGAAGCCTTTTTCATCGATTTGCGTAACCATGAAGCCAACTTCATCTAAATGTCCGGCAACCATAATTTTTGGTCCGTCTTCTTTACCAACTTTTTTGGCAATCAAACTTCCAAGCCCGTCTGTTGTAACTTCATCTGCGAATGGTGCTATGTATTTCTTCATTACTTCCCGAACTTCACGTTCATTACCGGGAACACCTTTGGCATCGGTTAAATCTTTTAACATGGTCAATGTCTCATCTAATTTAGCCATTTATTTAGACCCCCAAAATATTTATGTACCCCTTCATTATACCCAACAAAATTTTGATGTTCAAATTTTCTGCTAATAGTTATTGTTCTGTCTTTTATAATTTACTTCATTCTTTTTTATATAGGCTGTTTTTATTTCTTCATATGTCAATCCGAGAAGGTCGGCCAGCTGTAAATAACATTCAAATACCGCGATATAATCCGATAATTCCCGAGACTTTTTAAAGGTACCTACCAATTGATAAATCTGTAAAAATTGCTCAGTAATCGTGTTCGATGAAGGGATATTTTTTAAATCAAAGATTTTTTCATCGAAGCCGCATTCGATCCCTAATGATAAAATAAAATGAATTCCATC
>DATFAH010000029.1:0-2604 GCA_035254805.1 Caryophanales bacterium
ATTTTTTCTTAAGAGTTTTGCTGTTTGTTCAGCTATTTTTTTACTTGAAAAATAAATGATTCCTGGTTTTTTCAATGTGGAAACGAATTCAAGCAACTTTTTTTGCTTTTCATTTTGATCAGCCAGTTTTTCGATAGAAAAAGCAATGTTTGGGCGGTCAACACTTGATTCAATTTTCGTTACCTTTTGTATGCCAAGTGAGTGAATAATATCGTCTCGAACCGATTTTGTCGCTGTTGCTGTCAATGCTAATGTTAAAGGATTACCTAATTTTTCACGTATTTCTCCTAATTTTAAGTAATCCGGGCGAAAATCATAGCCCCACTGAGAAATACAGTGGGCTTCATCCACAACAAATAAAGAAATGGTTAATTTTTTTAGCTTTTGAATGATAAATGGCACACTCAACATTTCCGGTGATATAAAAATATATTTATACTGACTAATATTGAATAAGGCCCTACTCCTAGCTTCAGGAGTTAAAAAAGAATTTAAAGCGATGACACGCTTTTCTCCCCTTTTCATCATCTGTTCAACTTGATCTTGCATAAGGGATAGCAACGGTGAAATGATTAAAATAGTTCCTTTCAATACATAGCCAGGTAACTGGTAACAAAGCGATTTTCCCGTTCCTGTCGGAAGCATTGCCAATGTGTGGCTGCCTGACAAAATGGAGGAAATAACTTCTTCCTGACCGGGTTTAAAGGTTTGATAGTTAAAATGGTCTTTTAAAAGTTTTGTTAATTCCATTGATCTACTCCATATTTTGCAAGTACTAACCGAATTTCAAAATAATTAGCAGAAACCACCTTGCTTTTTATTAGTTTTAATTGTCTTGTCGCAGCAGTCTGTACAAAAGATAAAATTTTATCTTGAATTCCTTTTTCTATGAATGGATCAATAGAAAACTGTTCTACATTTAAGGCAATTTCCACAATATGATCTTCGATTGTACTTTTTTTCAAACTGCGTTTTAATACAATTTCATCTATCGAATAGCCCCTTTGTACTAGCTCAAATGTGATTTTCGTTGAATTTGTCAAAGTACTTTTTTCCTTTAAATCAAATAGAAGGTTAGATAGGATTGGATAACGTTTTTTATCTGTTTCCACCTTTTTAATGCAATAATGGAGGACTTTTTGAAATTCAAGATGGTACTGGAAATTTTCCATACCTAGTCTCTCTGCTACTTGCAACGATGTATCCCCAATGCAGTTATAACCTGTTAGCCTAAAAATGAGAACCGATGGATCAATATCATCTGCCGATTGCAAACAATCCTCCAATTCGAAAAAAAGAGTCTTCCCTAGCAAATTTCTATCAAGTGGAGTATTTTTAATAAATGATTTTAGCCAAATGTGAACCTGTTTATTTTTTTGAATCGGAATATAATGGGTCTCTTGAAATACAAGATTAGATACGACTTGTATTAGTAATGACAATCTCTCCCAAAATTGTTGTGAGATTGAATGGTATTTCCAACCATTCAAATAATGAAATGTAATTTTTTCCTGATTTCTATCAAGTAGCTCAGCACCTGTTTCAGTTAGGAGATATCGTTGATTTGCAACGAATGTGATCCAGTTTTTCTCTAATGCCTTCGTAATTACTTCCTCAAGTATTTTCCGTGTCAATGGTTCGTATATTCTAAAAAACTTTATTAAATCGAATAAATGGGCATCTTGAATCGTTTGTGAGGATTTTTTTCCTTTTAAAAGATGATATATGGAGTAAATCGTTCTTTCGCCATTTAATTTTTTCAAGCAATATAGAATAATATTTTCTATATATAGCAATCCAAATACCACCTTTCGACACTTTTAGATATTTTCTCTGTTTTTTATTAATATTTTAGCATGAATCAAATGTTTAGGTTGCTTTTAATTACGAAATTCCACGAATCATTGCAACAAAATTGACTAACTATTGTTTAATTTTCTATTGAAATGTTATCCAATCAGATTTACAATAGTGAATGAGTAATAGTTTCCATTTTCTAAAAGTGGATAAGAATCATATGTTCATTGGGAGGTTATTTTAATGGCTAAGTATACTATTGTTGACAAAGAAACTTGTATTGCATGTGGAGCATGTGGAGCAGCTGCTCCAGACATCTATGATTATGATGATGAAGGTCTAGCATTCGTAACTCTAGACGACAACCAAGGGATTGTTGAAATTCCAGATGTATTAATTGATGACATGAATGACGCTGCTGAAGGTTGCCCTACTGATTCTATTAAAGTAGCTGAAGAGCCATTTGACGGCAATCCAAATAAATAATTTGAAATGAAATTCCCCTCTCTTTTGGAGAGGGGAATTTTTATTTTCAAAAAAAAGCAACGAAACCGTTGCTTTTTTACTGGTTGATCACTTTTTGTTTACTAATCCAATTTTGCATCCGAACAAAGAACAGCATGAAAATACCACTCATCAAAACACCTTTAACAAGATTGAAGGGAAGGATGGCCGTTACTACTAATTTGCGGGTATCTGGTGCAGACATTGCAGGAGCATTTAAAAAGAAAGTATACGCCGGGAAAATAACATAGTAATTTAAAATACTCATGGCAACCGCCATAATTAGTGTTCCAATAATTAATG
>DATFAH010000030.1:0-3237 GCA_035254805.1 Caryophanales bacterium
TATTATTTAAACCTTGCCCCTGGTGGAACGATTGTTATGATTGCCGTTGCTATTTTAGTTTTTGCGATTATTTTAAAAAAAACAACTGTAAATAAGCAGATGTAGATAGGGGGTATGAAGGTGAATGTAAATGAAGCACTGATCTTTTTAAAAGAAAATGGATATAAGCATACAGATAAAAGACAAGAAATCCTACAATTATTTGCCGAGAGTAATAAATATTTAACAGCAAAAGATGTGCTGGATCTGTTAAAAGATGATTATCCAGGTTTAAGTTTTGATACGATTTACCGAAACCTTTCCCTTTTTGTTGAACTCGGAATCCTTGAAAACACGGAATTATATGGTGAAAAGCATTTTCGATTCACATGCTCTCATCATCAACATCACCATCATTTTATTTGCCTTGATTGTGGAAAAACAAAAGAGATCGAAACATGCCCTATGGCTGATTTAAGTGAAAAACTAAATGGGTATGATATTTCAGGACATAAATTTGAAATTTATGGACGCTGCCCTGAATGTACGAAATAAAAAAACGGCTGATGCCGTTTTTTTATTGCCTATTTAACCATGTATTTACCCATTTTTCAGCCTCATGCCAGTTTTGAACTCGAATGACACCATCAGGAAGGGGTTCGCGGTTATATGGTGTGTCAAATAGTATGACAGGTATTTGGCATTCTTCATGGATCATAATGGCGTTATCATATTTATCCTCGAAAAAAATATCAACATTATGCTTTTTGACGGCTTCAATTTTATTATGAGTTCCAATTAATTCAATATGATGGAAAGTAATATTGTGTGTTTCAAACCATTTCTTAGTGATGTCAAGAAGATGTGAGCCACGTGCACTAATAAAAAATAATTCATGGTTATTTTTCCATTTATTGAGTATATCTAATGCTCCATCTGAAAGAGGTGAATCCGAATAAATTTTTGGTTCAATTTCCTTAAACCATTTAGTGAATTCTTCCTTTGAAATATTTACTAATGGGGTTAAATCATATTGGATGACATCATCCAATGTAAGATTTAATCCAAATGCTTCATTCATAAACGGTAGAATAGCCTCAGGGCTTGTAACCGTTCCGTCAATATCAATTCCAAATCTCATTTTTTTAAGTCCCCTTTATATGATCTCATCCTTATTTTATCAAAAAAGAAACAAAAAACTATTAAGACAAACATTAACATATTAAAAAAAGTTGTGAGGCAAACACTAATAAATGCTCCTATAACTGAAAGTGAGGGATCAAGATGGCGGATCAAGAGAAAGACGTTGAAGTGCGGGATCATCGTCTCAACACCAATATTGATGATGATATTCCAAAAGACCCTTCAGACTACCTTGAAGAAACGGCGGCAGAAATCGCTGCACCTGTTTCGTTTGAAAAGAGAAGGGGATATGATGACCTAAGGGATAGAGCTGAAGGTGGAACCGGTACGGGTTATGTTGCTTTAGCATTATCCATCATTTCTCTGTTTGTTATGCCGATTGTTTTTGGAGCAATTGGCATCGTGCTTGGATTTGTGGCGAGATCAAGAGGAGCAGAAGGACTTGGTGCTTGGGCAATTGGGGTAGGTGCCGTTTCCATTATAGTTGGCATCTTCATTCTTCCATTTTTTTAAACTTTTCTTTAGTAGGGGCAAAAAGAAACCTGGCGAAATATCACCAGGTTTTCTTTACGCTTACTGCAATTTTTGAAAATATTCATTGGCAATTTGGTCGATTTCTTTTTTTAATTCTTCAACCATTTGTTCTTCGGGAACCTTTCTGACGATCTCGCCATTTCGGAATAATAACCCTTCTCCGCGGGCACCAGCAATTCCGATATCTGCTTCCCTAGCCTCACCAGGACCATTAACGGCACATCCAAGTACAGCAATTTTAATGGGAGCTTTAATTTTTTGAATGTATTCTTCCACTTCATTTGCAATACTGATTAAATCAATTTCGATTCTTCCACATGTTGGACAAGAAATTAATGTCGCTGCATTGGAAGATAATCCGTAAACTTTTAGAAGTTCTCTAGCTACTTTTACCTCTTCAACAGGATCTGCACTTAAAGAAATACGCAGAGTATTGCCAATCCCTTTGCTAATGATTGCACCTAAGCCAGCAGCGCTTTTGATGGTACCAGAAAATAGTGTACCAGATTCTGTGATCCCTAAATGAAGTGGATAATCAAATGCCAACGATGCTTTTTCATATGCCTCTATGGCGAGGAGTACATCCGAAGCTTTCATCGATACGATAATGTTGTGAAAATCTAAGTCCTCAAGAATTTTAATATGGTGGAGGGCACTTTCTACCATCCCATCTGCGGTTGGATATCCGTATTTATCCAAAATTCTTTTTTCAAGTGAACCGGCATTAACGCCAATTCGAATTGGAATTCCGCGCTCTTTAGCTGCAGTAACAACAGCTTCAACTTTTTCACGCTTCCCGATATTGCCTGGATTAATCCTGATTTTATCAGCCCCGCCTTCAATGGCCTTGAGGGCTAATTTATAATCGAAATGGATATCAACGACAAGCGGAATATTAATTCTTTTTTTAATTTCTGATATCGCATTGGCTGCCCGCTCATCTGGGCATGCTACACGAACGATTTGACATCCTGCCTCTTCTAGGCGTTTGATTTGGGCAACGGTTGCTTCTACATCATGTGTTTTAGTGGTCGTCATACTTTGAATAATTAGCTCATTACTTCCGCCAATCGTTAAATTTCCAACCTTGATTGGACGGGTTTTTGTGCGATGAATCATTTCGCTCAAGAGAAATTCGCTCCTTTAATGTGGATTCGAATATAAAAATAATTTTAATGTTACACATTATTTTATCAGTCCATTTATAATTTTGACAAGAAGAAGGTATATATTTGAAAAAGGTTAATTTTGATATTTTGGAAATCGATATGTTTTTCCTACTTGCAATTTCTCAGGAGTTTTTCCTGGATTTAAGTTTTTGAAATCATGAACGAGCTCAGCTATTGAAACCGGAAGAGATTTGTTTAAATAATGCTCTTCAATTGTAATAAGCGTTTCCCCTGATTTTACTGTTGCTTCGAAATAGGAAAGAGAAGAATCAGAGATAACAGTGGCTTCCGCTTTCTCAGACTTTGCATATGGTAATGTACCGACAGTAAGATCAAAATAAATACTATATATAATAAGAACAGAAAATAATAACCCAAATAGTTTTTTCATTGGACAAGCCTCCAAAACGAA